>JAEWIH010000046.1 GCA_023387245.1 Bacillota bacterium
ATGTAATAGTGCTGCACATTTGACTGCCATTTGTTCATAGTCAGACAAAACTTCTTTTAAGCCAATAACTTCATTAATGGTTTTTCTAGCCAATTCATAAACACCTAAACTATGTGAAAAACGTGAATGTTCTGCACTATGATAAACAATAAAGCTGCCACCTAACTGATGAATCCGTCTTAAGCGTTGAAATTCGGTTGTATCAATTAATTTCCAAATTAATAAATCTTCAATTACTACATAATTATGAACCGGGTCTCTTAAAACTTTAGTTTCATTTAATCTTGGTTTCATTATATTGAACCACCACCTTATTAATGATAATATCATAAATATGGAGGGTATATCTATGATATTTATTTTGATATCGATTGTTGCAGTCATTATTTTATTTATTTTATTAGGCCTAGAAACAACTATTCAAGTTAACAATGTTAGACAAATAAGATTTAGACGTAATGCTAAACAATTATTTTCATTATTCGGTTTATTAATTATGATTTTTTCCTGTTTTACTTTAGTACCTGCTAACAATGTTGGAATTAAATTTAATATTGTTGGTGGTGTTTCTTCTAATACAATTGGTGAAGGATTACAATTTAAAAATCCACTAGATGAAGTATATTTAATTTCGACTGAAGTTCAAACAGTAAAAATTGATAAAGTAACTGGTCAAACTAAAGATGCTCAGTGGGTTAATATGAATTTGGATATTAAATATAAAGTTAATCCTAAAAATGCTTTTGTTGTATTTAAAAATTTTCGAAATCTAGCAAACGTAAATGCGACATTAATCATTCCGCTAACTCAAAGAGCGATTGAACAAATTACGACAGAATACAATGTAATTGATGTGTTAGGTGAAAGAAGGAATGAAGTATATACTAAAATTGAACAACAATTACAATCAAAACTAGCATCATCTGGTATTGATTTCTTTTCATTAACATTAACTGATACTGATGCTGGTGCAGGTATTGAAGAGGCTATTGCCAATGAAGCTATTGCCAAAAAGAATGTGGAAACGGCTCTTCAAAAACAAGAACAAGCTAAAGTAGAAGCAGAAACATTAAAAATTGAGGCAGCGGCTAATGCTGAAGTTAAAATAATTCAAGCTAAAGCTGAAGCTGATGCCAATAAAATTTTATCCGAATCTATTACACCAAATGTATTAAAGAAAATGGAAATGGATGCTCGTAAAATACATGGTTGGGTAGAAGTTAATACTGGTAATGGTAGTTTAATTGAAACTAAACGCTAAAGGATACTTTTGAGTATCCTTTTTTTTAAAAATCTAGGAACACATTGAGAATAACGACATTTTTTGATATGATAGTTAAGATAATAGAGGTATTAATATGAATTCTAAAAAATATTATATAACAACCGCAATTGCTTATACTTCAGCTAAACCTCATATAGGTAATGTTTATGAGTTAGTATTAACAGATGCTCTAGCTCGTTTTAAAAGAGAAGAAGGATATGATGTCTTTTTTCAAACTGGTTCCGATGATCATGGACAAAAAATTGCTGATAAAGCAGCTAAAAATAATCAAACTCCTCAACAATATACCGACGAAGTTTCTCAAATCATTAAAAATCAATTCGATATTATGAACGTTTCTTATGATAACTTTATAAGAACAACTGATTCTAAACATGTTGAAGAAGTAAGTGCCGCTTTTAAATATTTATATGAAAAAGGTGATATTTATAAGGGCTATTATGAAGGCAATTACTGTATATCTTGCGAATCATTTTTTACTAATTCCCAATTAGATGAAAATGGTTGTTGCCCTGATTGTCATCGTGAAATTACTAAAGAAAAAGAAGAATGTTACTTTTTTAATTTAAAAAAATATGAACAAAGACTTAAAGATTTTATTAATGATAATCCTGATTGGATCGTTCCAATATCACGTAGAAATGAGATGGTAACTAATTTCTTAAATCCGGGTTTAAGCGACCTAGCAATTTCTAGAACTTCTTTTTCGTGGGGTATTCAAACATTTGATCCTAAACATGTTGTATATGTTTGGTTAGACGCATTACTAAATTATATTACGGGTATTGGTTGGAAAAGTGATGGTAATCATGATGAAACTTTTTATAAATACTGGCCTGCTGATGTCCATATTATTGGTAAAGATATCGTTCGTTTTCATTCTATATATTGGCCGATTTTCTTAATGGCCTTAGATATCGAGTTACCGAAAAAGATTTTTGGTCATCCTTGGTTATTAGTTGGTGATACTAAAATGTCAAAATCAAGAGGTAATGTATTATATGCTGATGAATTGGTAAATGTTTTAGGTTGTGATGCACTCAGGTATACAATGTTAAAAGAAATGCCATTTGATAAAGATGGCCACTTAACTACTAATTCGATTATCGATACTATTAATAATGATTTAGTTAATATTTTAGGTAATTTAGTTAAAAGAACACTAGCAATGGTTAGTAAGTATAATAATAATCATTTAGTTGTTAATAATACGATTTTTAATAAATATGATCAAGAACTAATTGATTTAAGTAGTAATTTATTTTCAAAAGTATCAAAACTAATGGATGAATTTAGAGTGGCTGATAGCTTGGAAGAAATTTGGAATTTAGTTAGAAGATGTAATAAATATATTGATGAAAGTGAGCCATGGGTACTAGCAAAAGACGATAATAATAAAGCACAATTAAATGCTGTATTATACAATTTATGCGATAGTATTAGAATAATTGCTGTTTTATTAAAAGCTTTTATTCCCGAAACTGCTAATAATATTTTAAAACAATTAAATACTCAACATACTGATTTTAGTTCAATAAAAACTTTTGGAATTTTGGAAAAAGATTTAGTCATTAAT
>JAEWIH010000056.1 GCA_023387245.1 Bacillota bacterium
ATCTTTGACAACATCATTACCATCAACAAAATTATAACCATAAGGAATCTTTAAAGAAAATTGCGTAGTTGATGATTGCTTAATATCTTTAATTTTAGCATCAGCACTATTAGGTAAACTATTTAAACTTTCATGTAAAGTATCAATACCAGTATCTACAATTGAAATAACTCTACCGCTACCATCATTATGAAATTGATTTCTAGCAACATCAGATGCAGTTACACTAGCAGCACTATCCATTAAAGGATAATATAAAGTAACTGGTTTAATTGAAGTAACTAATTTTGAATTATTCAATAACAATATATCATTATTAGTCAACTGTGCAGAAAATCCATAGATGGAATCTTGATAATCATGTTTAATAGTAAAATTAGAATTATTCCTTTTTAATAAATTAATAACCTGATTTTTACTATTAGGCTTAATTTGAACAATATAGCGTTGATTATCAACAACCTCATTAGTTTGTTGACCATAATTACTAATATGATAATCAACAATATTAAACGCATTAACATTTACTGTGCTTGTTATTAATAAAACACAAATTAATAAAAAAACTCTTAACTTCTTCATATAATATTCCTACCCATGTTGTTAATTATATCATCATTTCCTACATTTTCAACATTAATTGAAAATTTTTACTTGAAAATTTATGAAAAAATGTGATTTAATTTTAAAAAAATAGTGCTAATTTTAATTGATTTAATTAGCACCGTCATTATTAATTATTTAGCATCTTCTAACATGATGTTAACGCCAGAACTTGTACCTAACCTAGTAGCACCAGCCTCAAGCATCGCCAACGCATCTTCCTTACAACGAACACCTCCAGCAGCTTTAACTTCTATTCTAGAATCGGTATATTCACGTAACAATTTAACATCAGCCACCGTAGCTCCATAGCTACTAAAACCTGTCGAAGTTTTAATAAAATTTGGGAAAGCTCGATTAATACATTCGCAAGCTGCCCGTTTCTGTTTTTCATTCAATAAGCAAGTCTCAATAATAACTTTTAAACAAATATCACCACAAACTTTTTTAACCGCTAAAATATCATCAACCACTTTATCATAATCTTCATCAATTAAAGCACCTATATTAATTACCATATCAATCTCATCAGCGCCATCATAAATAGCTTGTTGTGCTTCAAAAGCTTTAACCTCACTACTACATGCGCCTAATGGAAACCCTATTGTACACCCAACTAATACATCAGGCTCATCACGCAATAAATCTTTACAAAATTTAACCCAACCACTATTTACCATAACGCTTTTAAATTGATATTTAATTGCTTCTTGACACAATTTTTCAATCATCAAAGTCGTAGCTTCTGGTTTTAATAATGTGTGATCTATCGTTCTATTTAATCTCATATTACATCTCCTTAAATATATTACTAATCATAAACTTTAAATTATGACCCCCAGACTCTAACTCTAATCTATGTTGATCTGAAATAAAAATCATAATTACATCCTGATCACGAGCCAACAAACACATTTGTCTTAATAACTCATTTACATCATCAATAATAACATAAGGATGATTATGAATTCTAGTAGTTAGAGATTTTTCTTGTATAAAAATTTCACAATTATTCAAAAAAATTATATCACAATATTTATCCAGTAATTCTCCTAGCTCTATATCCGGAATTAATTTCCGTGACTGCGAATATAAAAATGCTACTAACAAGCGAGATGGTTTAGTAATATGATTAGCAACAAAATTTAGTGCATAATCAACACTTATAAACGAATCACCACTATCAATAATAACAATAGGCAAATGTGGTGCAGTAATATTTTTTAAACCCCCATAATTGTATACAAAATTATGCATACAATCTAAAATATATTCAACATTATAGCCTAAAACTAAACCGTTTAAAAAAGCTAGTAAAACATATTTTAAATTAGCTAATCCATTAATAAATAATTTATTGCTATATTCTTTATCATCATTCAATAAAAAGCGATATTCAATACCATCTAATCGAGTATTAGCTTGTAAAAGTTTAATATTACTATCATAATTTTCACTAATTGTAAAAATGGGATTAACGATTTTAGAAACTAAATCGCGGTTCAATTCAGAATCTAAATCCAATATCACTGGAATATTATTTTCTAAATTTAAAAATAAATTTTTATATGAAACAAATGAATCATTTAAATTAAATTGATAATTAAATTCATCGATTAAATAATTAGTTAATAAAATAGACTTAAAACTAAAATTTTTTAATAGTCCAAATCTAACAAACTTATCATCTAAACAAAAAATAAAATATTTTATACCTTTTTTAAATAATTGATAACAAACACTTAACCAATAAATCATTAAATAATTATTAGATAAATGTGACATAGTGCCAAAATTAAAATCATTTATATTACTGAGTAATTGCTTATCACTAAACCAAACAACTTGCTCATTAGTTTTAATTAATTGGTATAAAAATGAAGCACTAACATGTTTTCCATACGAACCAATAACCCCAATCGCTAATATTTTATGAGTAATATCTTCATAAAAACGATGAACATAACTTAAAAATTTATCATCTAAATCATTAATAAAAATATATTCAATCCCTTTTCTAAATGATTTCAATTGGCGAGAATGAACGATAACTTTAGCCCCGTTTTCAATCGCAACATTAATATAATTATGGCCATCGAAATTCAAATCAACTAAACAAAAAAATATACTGTTTTTACACACTCGTCGATAATCAAACATTATATTATCAACTTCAACATCGCCAATCTCTAAATTATTAAACAATAAACTTAATTTCATACAATCATTCTTTTTCTACAAATAGCTTTTAAAGTAATTATTTCATCTTCACTAAGTTGCCGATAACAACCACTTCCCAAATTATCTAACAAAATTGGACCTAGCGCAAAACGATGTAACTTAATAACTTCATGATGAAAAAATTCCATCATTTTTCTAATTTGGCGATTTTTACCCTCATATAAAGTAATATCAAAATGGGTCATTTTTTTATCATTATCTATTTCAATATTATCAATAACACAAGGCTGATAAGTAGTATCTTCTGTCTTTAAACCAGCTCTAATTTTATTTATTTGCCACTCCTGTAATCTACCCCGAATCTTAACATGATATTTTCTAGGTAAATGATTTTTAGGATGCATCAGCAGTTGCATTAAATCGCCATCATTACTAACTAAAATTAAACCAGTTGAATAATAATCGAGCCTACCAATCGGAAATAAACGCATATTTGATTTAATTAAATCAACAACACATTTTCGATCACGATCATCACTACTACTACTTAAAACTCTTTGAGGTTTATTTAATATAAAAGTAACTTTATTACTAGCCTTATTAATCTTTTTATTATCAACTAAAATAATATCATCATTATTAACTAACGTACCTAATTTATCACAAACAATACCATTAACCTTAACACGCTTAGCTAAAATTAAATCTTCAGCTTTACGTCTAGAACAAACTCCAGCCCCAGCTATTACTTTCTGTAATCTTTCTCCCATTAATACAACTCCTTTATAGCATCTTCATCAGGCATTTCGATTGCCGGTAATTCATCTAAAGATACTAATTTAAATACATCTAAAAATGATGGTGAAACTTGATATAAAACTGGTCTACCAGGTGTTTCTAGGCGACCGGCTTCTAAAATCAAGTCTAAAGCTAGTAATTTTTTAATCATCATATCACAACCCACCCCGCGAATATCTTCTATTTCAATCCGAGTAATTGGTTGCTTATAAGCAATAATTGCTAAAGTCTCTAAAGCTGCTTGTGATAGTTGTTTAACTTTTTTTATATCTAAGTAACGAGCAATTACTTCATAACATTCCTGTTTAGTCATCATTTTATATTTTTTACCATAACGACTAATAAATAAAGCACTATCATTATCTAAATATTTAGTATTTAACTGATTAACTACATCAAAAACTTTTTCAATATCGACATTTAATAATTCAGAAATTTCATCAGCCAAAATCCCATCATCACCACTAATATAGATTAAAGCCTCAACTTCTTTCATCATAACTACTACTCCTTAATATGATATCATCACCATCTAAAATATAATCAATTTCTTGTTGCCAAATTAAATCTAAAACTGCTAAAAAAGTAACTATTTTATAATCAACACTTTTATTTTTGCTAATTAATTCATTAAAAGAAACTTTTTTGTTATGGCGAAAAAACTTCTTTAAATGATCAATTTGAACATCTATTGAAAAATCTTGAGGCTTTAAAATAGCATCTTTTATTTCAAAATGTTGTTGCCGATCTAAAACCCTCATCATAGCCTTAACTAAATCATAGACTTGATGCTGATATATTATAACTTCATTAGTTGGTGGCTTAGATATTTTACTAAACTGTTGTTGTCTTTCAATAAATCTTTGACTTAAATCCAAACTAGCTTCTTTAAACCTCTGATATTCAAGCAAGCGTTTAACTAATTTTTCTTCAGTATTTTCTGCAACATCTTCAGAATTTTCTTTCATATTCGGCAATAAGCGTTTACTTTTTAATTCAATTAATCCTGACAACTGTACTATATATTCACCAGCAATCTCTAAATGATTTTTTTCTAATTTATGCATATAATCAATATACTGATTAATTAAAATATCTAAATCTAGATTAAATAAATCTAATTTATTTTGTTTAATTAAATGTAACATCAAATCCAGAGGACCTTCAAATTGATCCTGTTTAAAAATCAATTCCATTAATCTAATACCATCTTAATTAATTTATGATCGTCAATTTCTTTATCACTAAAACTAAAACAATTAATGCAATCTTGAATTAAATCATTAGTTAGAGGTTGATTATGCCAAACTGTTAACAACAATTGATCTTTTTCAATATAATCATTAACCGTAACTGCTAAATCTAAACCAACACCATAATCAATAGCATCTTCTTTTCTAGATCTGCCTCCACCTAACCGCATAGTAATCAAGCCTAATTCTTCGGCCTTAATATGACTAATATAACCTGTATTAGTTGATTTAATTTGTGTTTGATATTTAGCCAAAGGCAACAATTGTGGATTTCTAATTTGTTTTAAATCCCCTCCCTGAGCCTCTATCCATTTTTCAAAATGTGCATAAGCACTACCATCTTCTAATTTTTCCTTAGCTAATTGATAACCTTGATCATAATTATCAACGATTTGAGACTGTTTCAATAAAATGGAACTAGCAACTAAACATAACTCTTTAAAATCTTTTGGTCCTTTATTTTTTAAAGTATCAATCGCTTCTATAACCTCTAAACTATTACCTATTTTTCGACCTAAAGGTTGATCCATATCAGAAATCATAGCCACAACATTTCTATTTAATTCTTTACCAATCCCAATCATAGTATTTGCTAGTTGTTTAGCATCTTCTTCAGTTTTCATAAAAGCGCCATCCCCAACTTTAACATCTAACAAAATAGCATTACTACTAGCAGCTAATTTTTTAGACATAATACTAGCCGCAATTAAAGGAATAGATTGAACTGTTCCTGTTACATCTCTTAAGGCATATAACGCTTTATCGGCGGGCACTAAATTAGCAGTTTGGCCAACTAAAGCACAACCGATATTATTAATTTGATCTTTAAACTCTTGATTAGATAAAAAGATATTAAATCCTGAAATTGATTCTAACTTATCTAATGTTCCACCTGTATGCCCTAGCCCACGTCCTGACATTTTAGCTATTTTAGCACCACAACACGCTACTAAAGGTGTTAATACTAAAGAAGTTTTATCACCAACACCACCAGTAGAATGCTTATCGACTATAATGCCTTCAATACCATCTAAATTTACAATATAACCAGAATTCATCATTGCTAGGGTTAAAGCGGCAGTTTCTTGGTAATCCATACCATTTAATAAAATTGCCATTAATAGGCTAGCCGATTGATAATCTGGAATAGTATTATTAGTTACACCATCAATCCAATATTGAATTTCTTTAGAATCCAATTTTTTATTATCTCTCTTTTTAGCAATAATATCTAAAATATTCATAACATATCCTTCCATACAAAATACACTTTTAATTATAACATAAAAAAAGAGCTATTAAGCTCTTAAATTAGTTTCATAACGTTTTCAGCAATAATCACTATTTGTTGACAATCATCATCTAATAATTCGATTCTACCCACTAAACTTATCCAATCACCTGGCTTTGAATTATTAACAACACTTTCAATAATTCCACTCCAACCATATATTTTAAATAAGTCGTGTTTTAAATTATCAATATCATTATAAAAATTCCGAGGAACTGATAATTCAAAATAGCAATCATTAAAATGATTATTAGAACTAGTATTTTTAAATACTTTATTATCAACTAATTTGCCTACTATATTTAAAGTTGTCATATAGTCCTCCCTTTATTTATATTATATGCAACTTTAAAGAAAATTACTAAATTTTTTTTATTTTAAAGCTGCCAAAGCTGCATCATAATCAGGATGACTTTTTACTTGTGGACAAACTTCTATATAACTAACAATATTATTTTCATCAATAATAATAATTGCTCTAGTTAACAATTTTAAAGGTTGTAATAATAATCCATATGTTAAACCAAAATTATGATCACGATAATCAGATAAAATAGTCATATCTTCACTACCTGCATTTTTACAAAAACGGCCTTGAGCAAAAGGTAAATCACAAGAAATTGCTAAAAAGTCGACATTTTCTAACTTGCTTACTTCTTGATAAAAACGTTTTGTTTGTAATTCACAAATACCTGTATCTAAAGATGGAACTACTGAAATTAACGTTTTTCTACCTTTATTTTTAACAAAAACATACTCGCTCAAATCCCCTCTTAATACTTTAAAAGGGCGAGCTAATTCACCAACTTTAACAAAATCTTGGCCTTCTAATGGCATTTCAATATCACCAAATAATACTTTATTCATTTTTATTCTCCTTACTAACAAAATAATTATATCAACTTTTTTTCAATAATAAACTAAAATGCTTTATAATATATTTGTGGTGGTGATTTTATGTTAATTGAAGACTTTAGTCTATTAATCGATTATTATGAATTAAGCATGGCATATACTTTTTTTAAAGAAAAAAAACATGAAGAAATTGTTTATTTTGATTTATTTATTCGTAAACATCCTGATCAAAATGGATATGTCATTTTTAATGGTTTAAAAACATTAATTG
>JAEWIH010000060.1 GCA_023387245.1 Bacillota bacterium
CTCTTTGAACTAATCGTGATCCATCTACTCCCACTAATTCCTTGTCATATAATTTTTCAATTCCTAATAAACCTTTAATTTTGGAATTTTTTTCATCATATGAAGCAAAACCGACTAAATTAGATGCTAAATTATCTAATGGATAATATCTAGAAAGTGAGGAAATAAATTCAAAACCAGTTAATCCTAATTCCTCAATTGCTTGTTTTTGAATATCAGTAATGCTTGCACCGGCACTACCAAATTGAACTTGAGCATTGACTGGTGCTTTATCTATTTTATCGTCCATTGAAGTTAAGCGTTTATAAATATATTCTTCACTAGCATTTAATATTTTTGATAATTGTTGAGCTGCCAATTTTTTATCTTGAACATAAGCTGGTTTTTTGGCGGCAGTTAAGCGTTTGGGATTAATGTAAGCAAGTAAAATATAACTACTACGATTAGTAGCAATCATTTCATGCTGACTATCATAAATATTTCCACGTTTAGCTTCTAATTTTTCATTATAATAAGAAAAGGTTTTGGCTCTGTCTTTAAAATTAGTACCTGTATATAAATGATAACCGGCTACACTAACGATAAAAACATTAGCTATAATGATAGCTAATGTAATTAGACAAACAGTAAATAAAACAATAATTTGACGACGTTGACTAGACATAATTTTATCTTTCAGGAATAACTACTACGTTTGATCTATTCGCATTTAATCCAGCAGATTGTGCTGATTTTGAAACATTATTAAAACTAGCAGATTTAGTTATTTCGATAGTTAATAATTCATTATCAGAACGCAATTGGGCAGTTTCATTATTAATTTTTTGAACTGCTACACTTAAATTAGCATTATATCCTCTTAAAAACAATGTAACACCTAACCATAATATTAAAGACATTAAAAACATTAATCTAAAAAAGTTATTTTTTCTAATTTTTCTTCTACTAGTTACATACTTTGGCATAATTCTAATTAATCCTTTCTAATATTCTTAAAATTGCGCTATGGGCTCGATTATTTAAAGCCACTTCTAAATCGCTAACTATCATTTTTTTAGACAAAAAATCTAACTTTTCTGTTTCCAAAACCGGAATTCTACGATTGTTTTTAGGTGGTTTTGATAACTGATTAAAAGCTTTTTTTACGATTCTATCTTCTAATGAATGAAAACTAATTATGGCTAATATACCATTAACGTTTAATAATTTTGGCATAAATTCTAATGCTAATTGTAAAGAATCTAATTCACCATTAACCGCAATTCTTAAAGCTTGAAAAGTTTTTTTAGCTGGATGACCTTTACTGTTTAATACTTTGGCAGGTAAGGCAGACTTAATAGCTGCTACTAAGTCAAAAGTTGTTGTTAATGGTCGATTTTTTATTATGTTTTCAACAATTTTATAAGCAAATTTTTCTTCGCCATATTCATATAATATTTTTATGAGTTGTTGTTTAGAATATTCATTTATAATTTCTAGAGCACTTAATTGTTGTTCTTGATTCATTCTCATATCTAATAGCGAATCATAGCGATAACTAAAGCCGCGTTCAGGGGTATCAAATTGAGGAGATGATACTCCTAAATCCAATAAAATACCATCAACTTTATTTATGTTTAATGATGATAAAATTTTATCAATATTACAAAAATTGGCTTTATATAAAAATAGTTTATTTTCTAAATGATAATCTTGAATCATTACTTTACCGAAATCTATAGCTGCTTGGTCTAGGTCGGTAGCGATCAATTTACCGCTAGTCAGCTTTTGACAAATGGCTAAACTATGACCGCCTCTGCCAAATGTGCCATCTACATAAATGCCATTAGGCTTAATGTTTAAGCAGTCGATAGCTTCTTGTTTAAGGACTGAAATATGTTGGGTCATATAATTAAATTTGAAGCAAATTCTGAAATGTTTTCACTAGACATTTGATAATAATCATCCCAGATTTTTTCGTCCCATATTTCTAAATGATCAATATTACCTACAATTACACAACGCTTAGATAACTTAGCTGATTCAATCAACTTGGCTGGTAAATTAATTCGTCCTTGGACATCCACTTCCAATTCTACTGCCCTCGCAATTGTTACTGCTCTTAAGCGTCTTGCTTGTGGTGAAGTTTGTGGTAGTTCCATAATTTTATTAATCATTGTTTGAAATTCATTTGGAGCATAGACATATAAATTTTCATCTAATCCACGAGTGACGATCATTTTATCGCCTATTTCTTCTCGTAATTTAGCTGGGACGATAATACGTCCTTTTGCATCGAGATTATGTTGATATTCACCAATTAACATCTCTTATCCTCCATTAAATGACATAAACCACCACTTCACACCACTATTATATCAAAAAATGATAAAAAGTAAACCTATAAACATAAAATTTTTATCAAATTCAGTGCTTATAGGTTTACTTAATTATCTATAATATATTTTATTTAATTGTTTAATTTTGTTTGCTAGATCGTCATTTAGATCATCTAATGACACACGCCATTGCCAATTGCCTAAAGTGTTTGGTAAGTTCATTCTAGTTTCAATGCCTAATTGTAAAAAATCTTGCATTTGGGCAATGGCTAAAGAAGAAACAGATGACCAAACTCCTCTAATCATACCCCAAACTAAACCTTCTTCTTGATTTAATTTCAAATACTTTTTCGCAAATTCAATTTCTGATTCAGAGGCATTAGTTAGCCAGGCGGCTAATGGTAGATTATCGTGAGTGCCAGTATAATAAATAGAATTTTGGTTGATTCGATGTGGTAAATGTTCACTTTCATCATATGGATTAAAGGCGAATTGTAATACTCGCATTCCTGGATATCCGACTTGATTTCTTAGTTCTCTGACATTGTCAGTAATATCACCTAAATCTTCAACAATTATTTGGGCTTGTGGTAAAGCTCTTTTTATGGCATCAAAAAATTTAATTCCAGGACCTAATACCCAATTGCCACCTTTCGCATTAGAATCTTTGGCTGGAATTGACCAATAACTTTCAAAGCCTCTAAAATGATCTAGCCTGACAATATCGAATAGATTATAGGCTGCTTTGAGCCTAGAAATCCACCAATCATAATTTTCTTGTTCGTGTTTTTGCCAGTTATATAGCGGATTACCCCACAATTGACCATCGGTAGAGAAAGCATCTGGTGGGCAGCCACCGACACATATAACTTCTAAATTATCATCTAACATAAATAAATCTGGTCTTACCCAAACATCACATGAGTCTAGTGCGACATAAATTGGTACATCTCCTATAATTTTAATTCCTTTTTCAGTAGCATATTTTTTTAATTTAGTATAATGATTACTACACACACATTGCATAAATAATTGAAATTCAAATTGTTGAGATAATAATTGGCGATAATATACTAAAGCATTTTTATCTCGCATTTTGATATCTTTTGGCCAATTTTGCCAGCTAGTGCCTCCAAAATAATTTTTTATTGCCATAAATAAACAATAGTCAGCTACCCAATGACTTTGTTGGTTTAAAAATGCTTCTAAATCATATATCTTTTTTTGACAATTATTTTTATATGCTTTCCATAAAGTGCGATACTTGTATTTGTATAATAGTCCATAGTTAACTTGAGTAAGATTGTCTTTATATACATCTTCAAATATATCTTCACTACTTATTAAATTTTCTGCTAATAATTGATCAAAGGATATAAAATAGGGATTATAGGCAAATGATGAGAAACTTTGATAAGGACTATCTCCATAACTAGTTGGATTTAATGGTAACATTTGCCAGTTTTTAATGCCTGCTTTGTTTAAAAAATCTATAAAGTTATAGGCGTAAGGTCCAAAGTCACCTATGCCATATTTGCCTGGTAGACTAGAAATATGTAAAATAATTCCACTTTCACGTTTAAAGTACATAATTAATACCTCTTAATACTTTATTATTATATAACAAATAAAAAGAGTAATTATATACTAAATTACTCTTTTTAGTTTATATTGAAATATCTTTACCTTTTGATATTTTATAAAAGATAAATAAAGAAATTATAGTCATAATAGTTAAAATTGTACTTAAAGCAGCACCAATACCATAATTACCTCTTAAAACTTCCGTATAAATAGAAATAGTTAAAGTTTTAGTTTTGGTTGTATACAAAATAATACTAGTCGATAATTCAGAAATCAATGTTACCCATGATAAAATCGCTCCCGCAATAATCCCACTAGCCATCATAGGCATCGTAACCTTTATAAATGTCTTTAACTTGCTAGCACCTAATGAAATAGCAGCTTCTTCAATAGACATTGGTATTTGATGTAATATCGCAGCACTAGAACGAATTGTATAAGGTAATCTACGCATTACCATTGCGATAACTAATAACATAAATGAACTTAAAGTAATCCACTTATTTTTAAATGTAATCCCAAAAGCTATACCTAAAACACTACCAGGAATAACGTAAGGAATCATAGAAATAGTATCTAAAAAACCTGTTAAAAAATTTCTTCTCCTAACTGCTAAATAAGAAATCAATACCGCCACTATTACAATCAATAATAAAGCTGTACCAGGAATCAAAACTGTATTAACGATAGAATTACCTAATCTTTGGAATGCCTGTTGATAACTCATAAATGAATAACCATCAACAAAAATCAATCCTTTAGTATTTTTAAAAGATGTATAAATGACAAATGCTTGAGGTAATATCGATAACATCACTACACCATAACAATATAGGTATACTAATAAACTTTTTATACCAGATATCTTTTTAGCTTCTATCGGATGCAAAGCACTCATACTAAATGAAAATCGTTTAGATACATAACGCATTAACAAAAAGATAACGGCTGTAATTAAAACGGCCATAATGGCAATCGCACTCGCAAACCCGTCATCACCACTAACTTCTGACATAAATTCATTAAAAATTAAAACCGGAAATGTTCGATAACCTTCACCTATTAACATTGGAGTTCCAAAATCAGACATTGCTCTAACAAAAACCAATAGACCCCCTGCTAATATTGTAGGCATAATTAAAGGTAATACAATTTTATAAAAAATCTTAAGATTAGAACAACCTAAGTTTTTAGATGCTTCTATTAAAGAATGATCTACATTTTTTAATGCTCCTTGAACATATAGAAAAATTAAAGGATACAATTGACATGTAAAAACTAATAAAATTCCAGAGAAACCATAAATATTAATGTCACCAATCCCAAAAGATTTTAAAAAACCAGTGATGATTCCGCTACGACCCAGCAATAACACCCAAGAATATGCACCAATGAAAGGAGCTGACATACTCGCTATAATAATTAGAGTTTGTAATACTTTTTTACCCTTTAGTTTAAACATCGTAAAAAAATAGGCTAATGGAGTTCCTATTAAAATGCTTAAAAATGTTGCACAAATTGAAACTTTAAAACTATTAATTAATGTTGAAAAGTAATATGATTTCCCAAAAAATTTAGAAAAATATTCTAAAGTAAAACTATTGTTCGTTTTATCAAATAATGCTTGATATAAAACCATGCCTAAAGGAATCAATAAAAATGCTACATAACATAAAACAAAAAATAATGTAATTAAGCCCCATAGATCAAGTTTAAAGCGGTTATTTTTTATCATTATTAACACCTTTCATCAAACTATTGCCATTAATAGCATCAAATAGATTGATTTTTTCTTTCTTCAAACGTAAATTGACAACTGAACCAACAGCAAATGTTTCATCTAAACCTGATTCACGTACTATTTCAATAGATAATCCGGTGTTACATAATGTCGCAAAATAATGAGTATTTAACCCCAAAAATATACTTTGATTGATTTTAGCTTTTAATCCAGTTTCTTCATCACAAATTTCTAATTCTTCTGGACGAATCGAAGCTTTTACATTACCAGTATAGTCTTCAATTACCGTATCAAGTACATATTCTACGTTATCAAGAATAAATACATTCCCATTTAATTGACAGTCTAATATATTTGTATGACCTATAAAAGTAGCAACAAAAACATTGTAAGGACGTTGATATAAGTCTTTTGGAGAACCTATTTGTTGAATAACGCTATCTTTCATGACTGCAATTCTATCACTAATTGCCATAGCTTCTTCTTGATCGTGGGTAACATAAACACATGTTATTCCTACTTCTTTTTGAACTTGTTGAATAACTGTCCGCATTTCAATTCTTAATTTAGCATCTAAGTTACTCAATGGTTCATCCATCAGTAATACATCTGGTGAAATTACTAATGCCCGTGCTAAGGCAACTCTTTGTTGTTGACCACCAGATAAATTTTCTGGTTTACGACTATGATATTGGCTAATTTGCATTAAATCCAAAAACTGTTTAGTTCTTGTTTCAATTTCAGATGAAGAAATTTTACGATTTTTAAGTCCGAATGCTACGTTTTCTTTAACAGTCATATGCGGAAAAATAGCATAATTTTGAAATACCATCCCGATGTTTCGCTTACCAGGATCCATATTATTAATTAATTTATCATTAAAATAAAATTCGCCGCCTTCAATAGAATTAAAACCAGCAATCATTCGTAATAATGTAGTTTTACCACAACCACTAGGACCAAGGAGAGTAAATAATTCACCCTCCCTAATATCTAAATTTAATCCTTCAATAACAACATGATCACCATATTTCTTCAACGCATTTTTTATATGTATATTTACACTCATATTATTTAATCCTATTTTTGAAATGAAGCAAACAATTCAGTATATTTTTTAGCAATTTCGTCTTTATGACTGTTTACATACACTCTATCTTCTTCAATTACATGAATATTTTTAATAGGTGTCATATAATCAGCCGTTTTAGCAGATTCTAATACTGGTCTATTAGTCAATGTTGTACCAAAAATATCTTGAACTTCTTGAGTAACTAAAAAATCTATAAATAATTTAGCATTTTCCATATTCTTAGCATTTTTAATAATTCCTGAAGTTGCCGGTAAATAAACAGCACCTTCTTTAGGATAAACTAAAGATACTGCAGCACCATCTTTAACTAATTTTGCACATGGATCTTCATATGATAAGCCGACAACCATTTCACCGTCAGCAACACTTTTATAAACAGCACTTGATCCACTAGCTACTTTGCCATCTAGTTGTTGTATTAATTTGCCAACAAAATCCCATGCTTCTTTAGATTCGTATCCACCTTTAGCTAATAAAATATTAGTTAATTGAGCAAAAGCACTTGATGATGTAGCTGGATCACCCATTGATATTTTGCCTTTAAGTTCAGGATTTAGTAAATCTTCATAAGAGTCAATTTTAATTGATCCTAATAAATTCTTGTTAACAACCAACAAGCTACCATCTAAGACATATGATGTTGTAAATCCAGATTTGTTTTGATAAGCAGCTGGTAATTTATCATCACCCTTAGCAACATATGGTTCAAAAAGATGAGGATTTGAAATATATTGTGAATGAGCACCTCCAAATAAAACATCTGCATAAGGATCATCTTTTTCTGAATCTATACGTTTCATTAATTCACCTGTTCCAGCTTGAATAACTTCAACTTCTATTCCATATTTTTCTTTAAATAACGGAATAACCGCATTCATTAACCCTTCACTATTAGGTGAATATACAACTAATTTTTTTGAGTCTTGTGTATCTGATGAATTAGATGAACATGCAACTAATCCAGTTATTATTAATACTAATATTAATATCTTATATAATTTTTTCATATTTTTCCTCCCTATACGTATAGTATAATTTTAATGGAAATCGCTTACAATGGGGAGAATCTTCAAAATTTACGAAAATTCTTCATTTTTGATACAGGATATCCAACATATTTTAAAAAGACATCATAAAAATATGCATAATCGCTAAATCCACATAAAGCAGAAATTTCGCTAATAGTATATTTTGTAGTTTGTAAATGTTGTAAAGCAATTGATATTCGATAACGATTAACATATTCTACATAAGTCATATTTAACTCTTTTTTAAAACGATTATGTAATGTAGTGGCGCCACAGCCACACTCATTGCACAAAATTTGCATGGTTATCTTTTTCATATAGTTACTATGAATATATGACAACGCTTTTTCTATTAAAATTGATTTTGGTTCAATTGGTAGTAAAACTTTTGTTTCATCTTGTGATAAATAACTTTTTTTCATTTCTAAAATCTTTTTTGATTTTTCTAGAACGTTTCGAAGTTGTTCAAAATCAACTGGTTTTTCTAAATAATCAATAACCCCTAAAGAAACTGCCTGTTTAGCATATGAAAATTCTTGATATCCACTAAGTAAAATTGAAACAAACGTACTATTCAAAGAAACTTCACTAAGCATTTCTAAACCATCTTTAATTGGCATTCTTATGTCGCTAATTACAAT
>JAEWIH010000104.1 GCA_023387245.1 Bacillota bacterium
GGTAAATACTGCCATCTATGCCATAAGTTTTTAGCATTATAATCATAGCTTTGATCATTGCCATTTAAAACTAAATAAGAAGGCATATCATATTTTTGATTTTTAATTAAATCTATTGACTTATTAATTGCTAGTTTTGCACTTTGTGATTTAGGAGAAAGCGCCATTTGAATAATAATTGGACTTAAAATTAATTTCGCTTCAGGCAAACCAACCATTAATGCGGCTTGGATAGCTAAATAGACATTATTACAACAAGTAGGATTAGCTAGTCCAATATCTTCATATGCACAAACAATTAGTCTTCTTGTCAAATGTTCTAAATCACCAATTAAAATTAATTGCCCAAAATAATATAAACTAGCATTAACATCACTACCTCTAATACTTTTTTGAAGTGCCGATAACAAATTATAATAATTATCGCCATTTTTATCATAGGCTATTGGAGCAATAGGAATAATTTTTTTAATCATATGATTATTAATTTCTTGATTTGGGAAATTATATATAATCATTTCAATTAAATTAATAATTACTCTTAAATCGCCATTGGTAGTAATAGCTAAAGTGTTAATTATTTCAGGATCATAATTTAAATTATCAATTTTATCTAACAATTGTTTTATATGTTGTGAATTTAGTGGTTTAAACTCGGCCAATATAATTCTAGATAAAATTGCGCTATTAATCGCAAAAAATGGATTACTAGTAGTTAATCCAATCATAATAATCGTTCCATTTTCTAAATATGGTAATAAAATATCTTGTTTATCTTTATTCATGCGATGGATTTCATCAATAATTAACAAATAGCGATTACATAATTTCGCTTCTTGAATGATATTATCTAAATCATTTTTATTTTGGATACTAGCATTAAAAAAAGCAAAATGCTCAAAATAGTTAGTCAATATGTTAGCGGCAGTAGTTTTTCCACAACCACTAGGACCATAAAAAATCATCGACATAAAATGTTGATGTTTAATCATTTGATATATAATCCCATCTTCTGGATTAAATAAATGTTGCTGTCCAATGAAATCATCAATATTTTTAGGACGTAATTTTTGGATTAAAGGTATATTTTTCATAATCAAATCTTAAAACATTTAAACACATTTTTCAATTATATTTTATATGAACATTGATTGAAATTATTTAGATTTTGTAGTACTATAATCGTTATGAAAATAGTTATTCAAAGATGTAAAGAAGCTAGTGTTACAATTGATAATAAAATATATTCACAAATAGCTTTAGGCATGGTTTTATTAGTCTCATTTGAAATTGGAGATACTATAGATGATGTTAATTATTGTGCTAATAAAATTGCTAAGTTACGGATATTTGAAGATGAAAACCAAAAGATTAATAAAAATATTTTTGATGTTAATGGTCAAATATTATCTATATCTCAATTCAGTTTATATGGCGATTTAATCAAAGGCAATCGCCCGAGTTTTACTAAATGTTTAGATGCCGCTAGTGCAAATGAATTATATTTAAAATTTAATCAAAAATTATTACAATTAGGTTTAGATGTAAGTAGTGGTGTATTTCAAGCAAATATGGATGTATATTTAATTAATGACGGTCCATTGACCTTTATATTAGAAAGCAGGGATAAAAAATGATATTAGATGGCAAAAAATTAGCTTTAGAAATTAAAAATGAATTAAAAGCCAAAGTCGGTTTATTATCGGACGTTATTCCTCATTGTGTAGTTTTATTAGCTTCTAGTGATGATGCTAGTAAAGTATATGTTAAAAATAAAGAAAAAGCCTTTAAAGAAGTTGGAATGTTGTCTACAGTTTATAAATTTGATGAAGATGTTACTAATGAAGTCATGTTAGAGGTTATTAATTATTTAAATAATGATGATGAAGTTGATGGTATTTTACTACAGTTACCATTATACAAACATTTAGATAGCGATTTATTAATCAATAGTATTGATGTTAAAAAAGATGTAGATGGATTATCTAGGCGTAGTAATAGTGAAAAACAAGGGTTAATTCCATGCACTCCTCAGGGCATTATCGCATTATTAAAAGCTAATAATATTGAATTAGAATCTAAACATGTTGTAATTGTTAATCGTTCAGATTTAGTCGGAAAACCGCTTGTAAAATTAATGTTAAAAGAAAATGCGACGGTAACGATTTGTCATTCGTATACTAAAAATTTAAAGAAATATACTAAAATGGCAGATATTTTAGTCGTAGCTACTGGTAATCCTAATTTAATTACTCCTGATATGATAAAAAAAGGGGTTGTTTTAGTTGATGTTGGTGTTCATAAATTAGATAATGGCTATGTTGGTGATATCGATTCACAATGTTATCCACTATCAAAAGCCTATAGTCCAGGACCTGGGGGAGTTGGACCGATGACGGTGGCGATGTTATTACATAATACTTATTTAGCACATATTTGGAGAAATAATCATGAATAATTATGGGCTTTATGATATTGTCGAAATGAAAAAGGCTCATCCTTGTCATAAAGGTAAGTATTTTCAAATTGTTAGGATGGGTGTCGATATTAAAATTAAATGTGATGGTTGTGGCAATATTATTATGCTAGATCGTAATGATTTTAATCGTAAATTAAAAAGAATTATTAAAAAACATGAGGAGGTATAAATATGGCTTTAACGGCAGGGATTGTTGGATTGCCTAATGTAGGTAAATCGACGCTTTTTAATGCTATTACAGGTGCTAGTGTTGAGGCGGCTAATTATCCATTTGCGACGATTGATAAAAATGTTGGTGTTGTAGAAGTTCGTGATGAAAGAATTCGCATTTTAAGCCAAATGTATGAACCTAAAAAAACGATTTTTACTACTTTTGAATTTTGTGATATTGCGGGGTTAGTTAAAGGTGCAAGTAAAGGCGAAGGATTAGGTAATCAGTTTCTAGCAAATATTCGTGAAGTAGATGCTATTATTCATGTAGTTCGTTGTTTTGATAATAATGATATTTTACATGTAGAAGGTAGAATTAATCCGATTGATGATATTGAGATTATAGAATTAGAGTTACAATTAGCCGATTTAAATACTATCGATAATCGAATTATTAAAATCGAAAAAAAAGCTAAAACCAATGATAAAGAGGCCTTGTTGGAATATAATTTATTATTGCGTTGTAAAGAAAGATTATTGGCAGGAGAGATGTTGTTAGGGCTTGAAGTTAATGATAATGAATTGAAATTAATTAAGACTTATCATTTTTTAACTTATAAGCCAGTTATTTATGTAGCTAATGTTGATGAGAGCGATTTATTAGATTTAAATAATTGTCATTATTATCAACAAGTAATAGAATTTGCTAGTAAAAATAATAGTGATGTTATTCCTATTAGTGCTAGAATGGAAATGGAATTATCTACTTTAGATTACGGTGATCAATTAGAATATTTAAAAGAATATAATTGTCAAGAAAGCGGCTTAGATAAGATTGTAAAAACAGCTTATCATACTTTAAATTTACGAACTTTTTTTACTGTTGGTAAAGATGAAGTTAGAGCTTGGACTTTTAAAGAAGGAATGAAAGCACCTGCTTGTGCTGGAGTTATTCATAGTGATTTTGAAAGAGGATTTATTAAAGCCGAAGTTTTTGCTTATGATGATTTGATAGCTTTAGGCAATGAATTGGCGATTAAAGATGCTGGTAAATTTAGAATAGAAGGTAAAGAATATTTAGTCAAAGATGGTGATATTTTACATTTCCGTTTTAATGTGTAAGTGGTATAATTAATATGTAATAGGAGATTAATATATGAAACTTGTTTTAGCGATTGTATCTAATGATGATAGTAGTGAAGTAATTAGTTTATTGACTTCTAATAAATTTCAAGTAACACGTTTAGCGACTACTGGTGGTTTTTTGCGTGCAGGTAATACAACTTTAATAGTTGGTGTTGAAGATGATTTAGTTGATAAATGTATTGAATTAATAGGCAGCGAGGCTAAGAGAAGAAACGGTGTTGTAACAGTTAATGAATCTCAAGATTTTGGACGTTATTCATCAATTCCAACTAATGTTTTAATGGGTGGTGCTACTATTTTTGTTTTAGATGTTGAACAGTTTTATAAACTATAGGGGGAATTATGAATTTATTTAGAGAATGCGAAATGAAGTTGGCTAATAAAAATGTTAAAATTGTTTTTCCGGAAGGTAATGATATTCGTATTTTAAGTGCAACAGCTACTTTATCAAAAACGAATTTAATTAAACCATTAGTTATTGGTAAAAGAGAAGAAATTAATCAAATAGCCTTAGATAATGATATTGATATTAGTTCTTTAGAAATTATTGATCCACAAAAATATGAAGCATTAGATGAAATGGTTTTATCTTTTGTTGAGTGTCGAAAAGGTAAGATCGATGCTGATAGTGCTAGAAAATTAGTTTTAGAAGATTATAATTATTTTGGGACAATGCTTGTTTATATGAATAAAGCCCAAGGATTAGTTTCGGGTGCAGTTGGTACTACTGCTAATACTGTGCGACCAGCTTTACAAATCATTAAGATGCATAAAGATTATAAATTAGTTTCAGGTATTTTCTTAATTTTAAAAGAAGATGAACGTTACTTATTTGGTGATTGTGCGATTAATATTAATCCTGATTCTGAAACTTTGGCTGAAATTGCTATATGTGCTGATAAAACAGCTCGTCAGTTTGGGATTGATCCTAAGATTGGCTTTTTGTCTTTTTCAACAAAAGGTTCGGCTAGTTCTCCAGAACAACAAAAAGTGGCTGAAGCATTAAGAATTACTAAAGAAAAAGCACCACATTTAGAATGTGATGGTGAACTGCAGCTCGATGCCGCATTTGTGCCTTCAGTAGCTAAGAAAAAAGCTCCAGGTTCAAGTGTTGCTGGTTATGTTAATACTTTTATTTTCCCGACATTAGATGCTGGTAATATCGGTTATAAAATTGCTGAAAGATTTGGTAAATATCAAGCGATTGGTCCGATTTTACAAGGTTTAGCTAAACCGGTAAACGACTTATCTCGTGGTTGTAATAGTCATGATGTTTATAATCTAGCATTAATTACTGCTGTTCAAGCTATTGAAAGTTAATTATAAAAAAATCGCTGTCATTTT
This sequence comes from Bacillota bacterium, assembly GCA_023387245.1. Lineage (GTDB taxonomy): Bacteria > Bacillota_I > Bacilli_A > Erysipelotrichales > Erysipelotrichaceae > DUUI01. The sequence continues at coordinate 5,120 of JAEWIH010000104.1, forward strand.
TAAACAAATATACACATTGGATAAAGAAGTCTTTGTCCTTAAACATACTAAAAACTCTAAACAAAATAGAGGGAATTTATCAAAGGGAGTATAGATTAAGCTCCCTGTTTTTTTGTAGAAAAAATTTTAAAAAATTTTAAAAAGCATCGATAATTTATAAACCCTTGTTATAATAATAATCGGGAGGTAAAGTATGAACTTCCTAAATAAAAAACGTTGGCGATTACTATACAAGCATTTTGAAAAATATAAAAAATATTCTTCAATTGTTGAAGATAGCGGTTGAAATAATTTCAATCCTAGTAAGCCTATTTAAATAGAGGCTATAATCGCCGACGTAAAAAAAGAGCCATTCGCAGTGGCTCTTTTTATTTTATCCAGCGATTACTAGACAAGCAATTACATTTTATATTGTTTTATTTAAATTGTCAAATAGATTAAAAAATTTTTAAAAAAGTGTTGGTATATTACCTGACTTTGGGAGTTAAACTATACAATATAGTGCTAAGCACAGATTAAATCCTATGGCATGGCATTTATAAATTTAAATATAGTTAGCATTTTGTTTTATTATAAACAGATTTTTTTAATAAACAAGATTTAAAATCTTAATTTAATATATAACACTATAACACTATATAAATAACAATAAAAAATAAATATTGTCAAATTTTTTAAAATTAAACAAAATTCAGTATTTAAACCGATTTTCAATTGCTAGACATTGAATAAACACTTAAAAAATATAGTGTTAAATCCTAAAGACGGGCCGACGTAAAAAAAGAGCCACTGCGAATGGCGCTTTTCATTTTAGCGATTAGATAAGATACAACTACATTTTTTATTGTTTTATTTAAATTGTCAAATAGATTAAAAAATATTAAAAAATATTAAAAAACTTTTTAAAAAAGTGTCGATAAATTATAACACGGGTGTTACAACATGTGCGTAGGGTATGAAACGAGGTAAAAGTATAAAAACTTTAAAATTAAACAATGAACAAATTGAACAATTAAATGAAATTACACAATATTAAAATAATCTTGAAATGTTAGGCTATGATTCCATGTACAGTGCGTAGCGTGAACATTAAGAACGTGTGATAGATGATGGAATAGTACTTTACCGATACATTAGCGCTCTGGATAAAGAATACGAAGAAGTGAGTGAAATAGTAAAATTATCAGTTAATGAATTGTTAATTTTTTGGGAAAATTATGCGGTAGTTGTTGACGAAAAATAACACTATGAATTTGATAATATAAAAATGTACAAAGATGATCATTTAAAAATGTACAAAATATAGGTTACAATATCATGGTAATCAAGGAGATGAAACATGATATTTGAATGTAATATAAACACAAACTTAGAA
>JAEWIH010000117.1 GCA_023387245.1 Bacillota bacterium
TACCGGCACCACCACCACCGATAATAACTACATCACTATAAGCATCATAATCTTTATTACTAACATTTTTTTGATTATTAACACTACTACAGCCAACCAAAAGCAAAATTAAACTTAACATCAATAAAATCTTCTTCATATTATCCCCTTTCAAATTATCTATTAAAGTTTTATTATATTTTTATTTAACTGTCAATCAAGATTATAAAAATGTGTTTGTATTCTTTTGTTTTATAATTAGTTATAAAATAAAATAAGCTAAAGCATTCGTAATAAATTACATTTCGTATAATGTTCAGTATAAACAAAAACTAAAGACAGTGACTATGGAATATAATAATACTCAATAAATTCAAGAGAAGATAAATATTTAAATAATTCCAAAAAGGACAAATAGATCCTTAAATACAATCAAAAAAAAAAAAAAGAATAGTCCCTCAAATTTAAAATGATAAAAAAGTAGAAGTTCGCTATCCTAATACAAGAAAAGCGAAATATAGAAATAATCCTAAGATCGTATGAGGATTGAAATGTAGTAATTTTTTAGAACATGTTCATGTTATAAAATAAAATAAGATCAATATATATGAAAAGTGATATATTTAGAAAATTTCGATAAAATTACTAGGGAGGAATTAGAAATAAATAATGAAGAATTATTAAATTCATATAAAAATATTGACTTTGATAGAGTGAATTATTTTAAAAATGACCTCATAAAAATTAAAATTAAAAATAGAGTTGATGGAATTGATTTATATTTAAAAGATTTAATCACTATAGAAAAACTTAATGATTTGTATAATAAAAATAGTCCGAAATTAGATAGTGACGGTGGATATTTTAGTTAAAAATAGATATTAAATAATAATGAGGTGATATAATGGAGAAAAAATACTGTATTGGGAATACTGTTATAAATATTGAATATAATAAGTACTATTGAGTGCATGGAAAAATATTTGTATTAAAATTTGATTATAATAGTAATAATAATGTCATAGCAAATTATTATTTATCATTGAGGTTTGGAGAATCCAAAATATTATAAGAAAAGATAATTATATACACGAAACAAAAGAAGTTGTTATTTATTCGGATTTCAATAATAGAGTGAAAGATTTTGTAAATTACTTTGAATATGAAGATAAGGACTATTTCATAGGTAATTATTTTGGTCTAAAAAATACAAATCCAATATCGAAATGATAATATCTGAGAATAACTTTAATTTGGAAAGAATGCCTCTCAGAATTTTGAGAGAACTGCTTCTTAGAGAAAATGAAAATGATAAATCAATATTATCCCATGGTGCTTTTTTAACCTTACTAGATCATAGTATTCTATTAACAAGGAATAAAGAAGCTAGTAAAACTACGCTTCTTTACAAATTATTGGAGTATATGAATAGTAACTTATTAAGTAATGACAAGTTAATTATTAAAAGAAATCTTGATGTTATATATATTCCATTATCCACAAGAATAGTACTTGCAACAGTAAATGGAAACAATAAATTAATTAGAAAAGAAAATTATGATTTAATAAAACTGATTCTAAATTTACCTTTATTTCTTATAGGATTAAGAATATGTTTTAATGAGATTTGATATCAAATAGTTCAATTGATGTAATTATAACACCTAATATTTCTGAAAATAATAAAGTTAATTTAACTTAGTTAGATAAGTATACTGCAAAGAGACTTTTAACATCTTCTATTTTAACGCTTAAGTATGTAAAGTAGTTAAACAATTGGCTTGTAAAAAACAAATTCTTATGAAGAAATGAGTGAAAATTCTAATTTTATTCTAAATGAACTATTAAAGAAGCCTTGCTTTATAGTAGATTATGGTTTACCACAAATTCACAAGAATTATTTGATACAATAGGAGGTTGCTTTGAATAATATAGATATAAATTTTGATGTTAATGGCATAATTGTAAGTGTTAGAAGTTGTGGAATAATTAATAATGGTGATAAAATTTTACTGCATAAAAAATATATGATGATTTTACGCTTTAGTTGGAGGCAGAGTAAAAGTTAATGAATCAACTATAGCAGCAGTGAAAAGAGAATTTCATGAAGAATTAAATATTAATGTTGATGTCGTTAAACAATTGTACTGTATAGAAAATTTTTAAATATGATGATAAAAAACATCATGAATTAATGTTTGTTTATTTATTAAAAACTAGTGAAATAATACCTAGCGAAAGTTTTATTATAGATGAAAATCTTTTTGTTGGTTTGATAAAAGTAAATTTATGAATATAAAAATAAAACCTAATATATTTGAGAATTTGGAAGATTTTTTTCATTAAAAACAGAGCAAGAACATAAAATTAATATTGTAGAGGATATGCAGTGAATATATCCTTTATTCACACAAGTAGATAAGAGACATTCGTATTTATCTTCAAGTATCTTTTAATAAAGATCCATATCGATTCGCCGCACCATTTTAAGACTTACTTATCCTGGTAATAAGGATTGAATAGGCTGTCTTACAAGGATAGTTTTGTATGTTCTTAAATCATTTTGTATTCTTAAAAATAGAGCATAAGTAGTTTTTCATGGTATTTATAGGTACTTACTAAAACTTGTTTTATTTTTCATCATCATTAACAATATATGAAATGATTTTGCTGATTTAAATTTAGAAGTAGTAGCAGCAGGTTATTATAGATGATAGCTTAAGAGAACAGCTAAAAGAATATGTAAAAAAGACATAGTATTTCTGAATGTAAAGATAGAAGATAATATCGATATTAAGAATAAAGATATAAAAGAAAATACACACCACCAGCTAAATATTTTAAAGAAGAAATTTACCTAAAAGCTATGAAGCTTGTAGAGAATAACTTATTTGATAAAAATATTCAAGTAGAAAGAAATAGGGTCTATAATAACCATAACAAGAGTGAAGGTTATTGAAAAGCTAATCTTTAGAGGCTTTAAAAAAGAGATAAGAGAAACCCTATATAAACACATAGAGTAATTAGTCTTGTAATGTTTGTAGTAGATCACTTTAAATAAATAAAAAATAACAGATAAGTTAGGAATAGAGCTATATAAAATAGTTAAAGGACAGGTTTCTAAGAAAGAATTTTTATATAGTATAAAAGATGATATTAAGGAACTATTGTGATATATCATAAGTAAGACAAAAGTCTAGCGGTAAAAAAGTACTTTAAAATGGTATAAGAAATAAAATATAGCGGTGGATATTATGCAGATTTTAGATATTAAAAGAATAGCTAATAGCATTCTGGAAAATCAGAATATTAAAAGTATTTTTATCGAATAATGAAAGTAGATAGTTTAATAAAAAGTTTTATAACTTCTATTATGGTTTAAAACTCGAAAAATTAGTCATTGTTATAACATTTGAAGAAGTTATTGTATATAATTAAGAAAGATAAAAAAATGAGGTAGCGTAATGAATTTTAAAAACTATTTATTTGATTTATACCCTAAATATCCAACAGAATTTGATTTATGGGAAAGAAAAGATCCAGATAAATGCAGCAAGCAACTTTATGATGATCTAGAAAAAATCTTTTTTAGTAAAAAACAGTTAAATTACTTAGGACTGAAATCTATAGAAAATAGGTGTCAGAATTTTGGACACGGGGATTTTTATACATTGTTTATCGATACTGACAATCATAGCAAGCATATATTATCATCAGATTATATAGGTGCTTCCGTTTGTTGGGCAAAAAAAGCCGGATTATCAGACGAAGAAATTATAGAGTATTTAAATGTTTCAAGGACTATCGGAGGACATATTGTTTTCCCAAGAGGGAAAGGTAAAAGAGAGAAAGTTCAAACGGTAAATCAAGC
>JAEWIH010000125.1 GCA_023387245.1 Bacillota bacterium
GATGTATATTGGGTTGGTGGTAATGATCGCCGCTTGAATTTATTTGAGAATATTTTTCCAATTCCTCGTGGAGTTTCTTATAATTCTTATGTTATTTTGGATGAAAAAACTTGTGTAATTGATTCGGTTGATTGGTCAATTGCGAGAGATTATATGGAAAATGTTGCTGAAACATTAGATGGTCGTAATTTAGATTATTTAGTTGTTAATCATATGGAGCCTGATCATTGTTCGGCGATTGAAATGATGATACAACGTTATCCTGATTGTATAATTGTTTCGACTGAGCAAGGGTTTGAAATAATGCGTCAATTCCGTTATCGGATTGATGAAGATAAGATTATTATTGTTAAAGAGGGTGATACTTTAAGCCTTGGTAAACATAATTTATTCTTTATTGAGGCTCCGATGGTCCATTGGCCAGAAGTAATGATGACTTATGATACATCTAATGGTGTATTATTTAGTGCTGATGCCTTTGGTTCTTTTGGGGCGATTGATGGTGCGTTATTTAATGATGAAGTTAATTTTGATCGTGATTGGTTAGATGATGCTAGACGTTATTATTGTAATATTGTTGGTAAATATGGGCCACATGTTCAGAATGTATTAAAGAAGGCTTCTACGATTGATATTAAATATATTTGTCCTCTTCATGGCTTAGTTTGGAGAAATAACTTTGGTTATATTTTGGATAAATATAATCGTTGGAGTTCATATGTTCCTGAGGATAATGGTGTAATTATTATTTATTCTTCAATGTATGGTAATACTGAGCATGCGGCTCAAGTGGCTGCTACTATGTTACATGAGCGGGGTGTTCATAATGTTAGAGTTTATGATGTTTCTTGTACTCACGTATCGACTTTAATTGCTGAAACATTTAGAGTTAGCCATATTATTTTAGGTGCGGTTACTTATAATTTAGGTATTTATCCAGTAATGCATAATTATTTACAAGATATGAAAGTATTGAATTTACAAAATCGAACTTTTGCGATTATGGAAAATGGTACTTGGGCTTGTAAGGCTGGTGATTTAATTGAAGAATTCTTGTCAGATATGAAGACTATGGATGTTATGGGCGATCGGGTTACTATGAATTCTGCTTTGAGTGAGGGTAATCAAAATGACCTTGTTTCAATGATTGATAGTATTGTTGAAGATTTAAAGAAGGCTGAACAAAAGAAATAGTTAATTTAAATGTTTTGAATTAATTAAAAAAGATTATCAATAACTTTATAGATACTATATAAATATTTTTGGAGGGATTATGATTAAAAATTTATTTAAATGTATTTTAGTATTTGTTGTTATTATTTCTAGTTCTTTATTTGTTTATGAGGTTAATGCTAATGTTATTTCGTCTAGACATGTTGTTCCAAAAGCTTGGCCAGGTAGACCGGGTGGTAATGGGGATGGTTCAGAAGAATGGTTACATGGGAAATATGGCGAACCAAGTGGTCCTTTTATATTAATTAGTCAAAGTCAGGGTCGTATTTCTGATCTGAATGATATGAATAACCGTGTAAATACAATTGGAGGAGCGATATTTACTAGTCTTGGATTATTTTTGGGTGTAGCTAGCACAGTTTTATCTGGCGCAATTACTATTGCTGGCATTGCTAGTGCTTTTAATGGTAGTTATTACAAGGGTAATTATTATAAATCTGAAACATATGTATCGGGTAGATGTATGAAAACAATTATTACTACTTATGAAGATAGAAATTATACTGAATATATAAAAACATATACTCGTTGGATGAAATGGTAAGTAGAATTTTATACGAAAGAGTTTCGACGTTTTTAATAGGTATTTGTGCGTCACTTGCTAATTTGTTTAGGGTATTTTTTAGATGGCCAAGCAGTAGTTTAGTATATATGCTTTTGCTTCCAGTGTTTTTATCTTTAATTTTTATGGTTTTATATTTTATATTTTATAAAAATGATATAAATCATCGGTATATAATTGTAATTTTGGTATTTGATATAATGTTTGTTATAGGAGAATTTTGGGTTCTTTGTAATATCTAATATTTTTAAGACTCGATAATAATAGGTGTTATTGAGTCTTTGTTTTAATTGTTCATAATAATAATAATAATTTAATCAATATATAACTTCAAATATTTTAATGGCTCTCTAACTTTAGTGGGGACTTGGGTAATTAAGTTATAAAAACAAGACTTAATTACTTATTTATTTTGTTTACAGCGGTTGAGATTGATGGTGTTGATTGTTTTGGTTATACAACTTGGGGGCCAATTGATATTGTTTCGGCTTCTACTGGCGAGATGAAAAAGCGCTATGGTTTTATTTATGTTGATTATGATAATAATGGTAATGGCACTTTGGCTCGTATGAAGAAAAAGTCTTTTGATTGGTATAAAAAAGTGATTGCTAGTAATGGAAATGATTTAGATTAATTGAAATGTTATTCAAATAAAAACTCGATTTTAAATCGAGTTTTTGTCTTTATTAAATTGATCTTTATTATCTAATCCTTCGGTGCTTTCTTTTAAAAATAATACTTTAATGGTTCTTATAATTAAATTTAAGTCTAATAAATAGTTTTTATTGTTGGTATAAATTACATCGAATAAAGTTTTGTCTTGAGGATTAGTATTATATTTGCCTTCAATTTGGGCTAATCCCGATAATCCGGGTTTTGTTTTTAGTCTATAATTAAAATCGGGATAATTTTTTAAATATTCTTTAATTAATTCATCTCTTTCTGGTCTTGGACCGACAATGCTCATATCACCTTTAAGAATATTAATTAGTTGTGGTAGTTCGTCGATTCTAGTTTTTCTTATAAAACTACCAATTTTAGTAACACGGTTATCGTTTTTAGTTGATAATTGAATTCCATTTTTTTCGGCATCTTTAATCATTGATCTAAATTTATAAATTTTAAATGATTTTCCATGAATTCCGATTCTTTGTTGCGTATATAAAATTGGACTTTTGAAATCTTCTAGTTTAATTAAAATGGCAGTTATTAACATAATTGGTGAGCTAATAATAATGCCTATTAATGATAATATAATATCGCTTAGCCTTCTAATCAGGTCAAATAATTGATTATTTCGATATTGATAATAATAAAAAGGTTTGTCTATTAAATAATATGTATTAGTTGCTTGATATAGAATATCGTTTATAGTTGGGATTAAAGTAATGTCAATATTGGAAATATAGCCAAAATTTAAAATAGAAGTTATTTGTGCGGGTGATAGTTGGTCAATGATAATGTGTTGAAATTCTTGATTTTTTGGTATGCCGTAATTTAATTTGGAGTGATTTAGTATATCTTCAATAGGATATTGTTTACTAAATTGTTCATAGTTTAAAACTTGAGTAATATTAAATAAAAGTTTGTATTGATTTAATTGATTTATTGTGTTGGGATTATTAGAGATTAAAATAGTTTTTAGTTTATTGTGTATAAATAGTGAGCGATAAATAATATATAATAAAAATGTGGCGATTAAATTAATGATAAAGGAAATAATTGTTTGGTTTAAATTATTGATAAATAAAAAAATGATTAAACTGTTGAAAATATTGATAAAGATTGATGAATAATAGTAATCACTTTTTTTTTGAAAAAATATCCAGTTAAATTTAAAGAAAGATATTGATAAAAATGTAATTAATATAATAATTATTTCTGCTTTTAAATTATGATTTATAATAAAATTTATGCTTGATATTAAAATAATAAATAGTATAGATAAAATTGTTGAGTGTAGTTTTAGATTGTTCATAATTAATTCCTTTATTTGCTTTGATATTATAATTCTATTTATTAAAAAAAGCTAGTATCTTAAATAAAATTGTATTTTTGGTTGTATGTGCAATCGTTTTCATCTATAATTAATATCAGCGCAAGGAGAATAAAGATATGAATAACAAATATAGTGTTGGTCAATATTATGAATTTGACAAATTAGTTAGTGAAGAAGATGTAGTGAAATTTGCTGAAGTAACTAATGATTTTAATCCATTACATATGGATGAAGAATATGCTAAGACTACTATTTTCAAAGGTAGAATTGCTCATGGCATGATAGGTGCTGGTGTCATTTCTGGTGGATTGGCTATGCATTTACCAGGTAATGGTACTACATATTTAGGACAAGAATTAAGTTTTAAAGGTCCGGTGAGAATTGGTAGTACAATTCATGTTCGTTTAGAAATTATTGAAATTATTGAAAAATCTAAATTTGACATTGCTAAAATCAAAACTACATGTAAAGATGATGCAGGAAATGTAGTGATTGATGGTGTAGCGACTGTAATATTACCGTAGTAGAGAGGTGTTTAATGAGTAAGAAAATTATTACTGCTAGTCAGGCGGCAGAATTAGTAAAAGATGGCGATACTATTGCCATGAATGGTTTTGGTTTTGGTTTTGGATTTCCTGAATCGTTGGCTAAAGCATTGGGTAAGCGTTATAGTGAAACTAAACATCCAAATAACTTAAAATTAGTTGTTGCTTCTGGATGTGGTGATGGAGGTAAGGGCGAGACTACTTTTGGTTTAGATCATTTGGCACAAGAAGGCATGGTTGATACTGTTATTGCTGGTCATATTGGTTTAGCTAAAAAATTGAGTGGAATGATTAGTGATTCTAAAATCAAAGCCTTTAATTTACCTCAAGGTGTTGTTACCCATTTATATCGGGCTATTGCTGGTAATAAATTAGGGGTTTTAACTCATGTTGGTTTAAAAACTTTTGCTGATCCTAGATTAGAGGGTGGCCGAATGAATAGTGCTACGAGTGGTGATGTGGTAGAAGTAGTTAAAATAGGTGATCAAGAACGATTATTATATAAATCTTTTCCGATTAATGTAGCATTTATCCGAGGAACTAGAGTTGATGAATTTGGTAATATGACTTTAGAAAAAGAGGGTGTATTATTAGAAACGTTACACTTAGCTCAGGCTGTTAAAAATTCGGGTGGTATCGTTGTTGCTCAAGCTCAAAAAATTGTACAAACTGGTTCTTTAAATGTGCGTGAAATAAAAATACCTGGTATTTTAGTTGATTATGTGGTTGAGGCAGGTGTTGGAGAACATAGAATGAATTCAGGCACAGAATATGATCCTTCTTATACTGGTGAGGCAGTTATTCCTGTAGAGGCATTGCCACCAATGGTGATGAGTCCTAGAAAAATTATTTCTCGGCGTTGTGCTTTAGAATTGAAAAAAGATACTGTCATTAATTTAGGTATTGGTGTGCCAGAGGGTGTGGCTGCTGTGGCGTTGGAAGAAGGTATTTCTGACTATATTACCATGACAATTGAAGCCGGTTCGATTGGTGGTGTTCCTGGTTCTGGACCTTTTTTAGGTGGTGCTGCTAATGTTGAAGTTTTAATGGGCCATGATAATATGTTTGATTTTTATGATGGTGGTGGTTTAGATACTGCTTTTTTAGGATTAGCTCAAGCTGATGAAGTTGGTAATATTAATGTTAGTAAATTTAATGGCCGGATGGTTGGTTGTGGCGGCTTTGTTAATATTACCCAAAATACTCGTAAAGTGATTTTTTGTGGTACATTTACTGCTGGTAAGTCAAATATTGTTATTGAAAATGGCAATTTAAATATTATTGAAGATGGTAATGTGCATAAGTTTGTAAAACAGGCTGAACAAATTACTTTTAGTGGTGATTATGCTCGTTTAACTAATCAAGAGGTTTTATATGTTACTGAGCGTGCGGTTTTTAAATTAGTTGATGAAGGATTAATGTTAATCGAGATTGCTCCTGGTGTTGATCTAGAAAAACATATTTTAAATAAAATGGATTTTAAACCTTTAATTGCTTCTGATTTGAAATTAATGGATTTAGCGAT
>JAEWIH010000015.1 GCA_023387245.1 Bacillota bacterium
TTTTCAATCCTATATAGTTATCTATTACATAAATACTTTTCTTTGCTGATTTATATATTTTTGTATAAGCAACATCAGCTTCTATTTTATATCCATCCATCAAAAGGAAATGTTTATATGTTTCTGGGTCTATAAAATTATCCATTACCTTTTTCAAATCTTCCTTTGTTGCTAAGGTGCTAATTTTATCATTTATTTATGCAATATCGTTTGTATTTTGATTGGTTTGAATAGCAATTTGTACTAATTCCTTTGAGCTAACAAAATCCTGATTTTCAATAATAAAGTCTTTCATCTGCTTAAACATTCGTATTAAAGCCTTGCTTTGCTTAACAGCAAGTTCACCCCTCAATACAGTCATAAGCATATATATTCCCTGTTCTGTAAAGGCATATGGATTATACTTTATATTACTTCCTCTACCTGTTCCTCTCTTCAAGGTCACATTTTGTGATCTTGAAAGTTCATATACTTCTTCATCGGTTAATTGGAACATAAAATCATCATCAAATTTTTCATTATTTCTTTTTACCTGTTGATTAAAAGATCTTGTTTCATACCCATATATTTCAGCAAGCTCAAAATCAAGCATAATCTTTTTATTTCTTATATAGTAAATCTTATTCTTAATCGTATGTTCATTGATTACCACATTTTCCTTATTTTGTTCTGTCATAAAATATACCCCCAATATATTCTTTTAAGTCAACAGCCTGTTAACCTAATTTTTATATCTATAATTTAATTCTCTTGAAAAGTTTAAAAACATTCAGTTTATTAACACAAGAGTCTAATTATTTACAACAATTTAGGTAATTTTATTTTAACTTTTATAGCATAAAAAAGCACTTCACAAAAGTAAAGTGTTTTTGTTGTTAAATATTCAAGAATTAAGAAAATCTTGAACAAGTTGCTCGACATAATCCATGTGATCATCTGGATTACAGTTTTCAAAATCCTCAATCACATGAAATTTCGTATCAAATTCAATCGAAATATCGTGCACAAGCCATATCACACGCCCAATATAAGCCCTATCCTTTACATAAGGAAATCGCTAGAATTCAAAATTCTTTCCAATCATAAATCTTTGAGGATAAATATACTAGGGCAGTTCATTTGTTACTTCAATTCCATAATAAAATTTCGTGTCATACTCCTAACTCCACAAAAAGAAATGATTTAACTATATATATATATATATTGATTTTATTCAATTCTACTTTAATAAATACATTTATTATAGAGATTTTCTATCCAGCATCAAAAGAAAAGGATTAATCTATATAAGTATCATTAACTTTATAATTAATCCTTTATTTATAAAATCATTTTTGATATTTGTTTTTTAACATTTTATAAACTAGCGGGCTAACAAAACGACTAAAATCCCCATTATGAAAAGCTATTTCTTTAATTGCCGATGATGAAATAAAAGAATATTCAGGCATAGCCAATAAAAATAAAGTCTCAATATTATCATCTAAAATTTTATTAACAGAAGCATTTCTTAATTCCATTTCATAATCCATTACAGCCCTAATACCTCTAATCAACACCCTTGCATTTAATTTTTTAGCCAAATTAATCGTTAATCCCTCATCAAAAACTACTTTAACATTCCTTAAATCTTTAACCATATCTTCAATCATTAAAATTCTTTCCTTTAAAGTAAATGTCGGTTGTTTAAGAGGATGTTCCATAATAGCAACTATAACTTCGTCAAATAAAATACTACTCCGTTTAATAATATCATAATGACCAACTGTAATTGGATCAAAAGAACCTGGATAAATCGCAATCATACTAATACCTCTAACGCCTCAAATAATGAATCTGTTTCATCACGAGAAATTAATTTAATCGTCTCTAAATCTAATCTTAAAACCCCGGCAACACCAATATTTCTAATTTTATTTAAATCAACTTCTAAATCACTAGGAACTTTAATAATAATTGTACGATTATCTTTTTCAATCGCCTTAATATTTTCTTTACCAATAATTTCAACAATTAATGAAGATATTTTAGAAACATTTTGAATTTTTTGAGGACGAATAGTCAGTTGTTTACGAGAATTTCGCAATATCAATAAAAATAATAATACTAAAACCAGTAAAACAATCGGCCAGTAAGCAAATTTCATAAAATATAAAATAGCCGTAATTAAAATAATCAAAAAGAATAAACCTATTAATAAAAAGTTTGTAATCTTTAGCATCATTAATCTCCTTTTTTAAATAACTTCACTAATAATTTATGCCACCATGATTTATTGCCATAAAATGTTTTTTTACTATCAATAGTAATTTGATTAAAATATTCCCTAAGTATTTCCTGAGAATGACTTTGACCTAAATTTAAATCATAACCACCATCTTTATTCATTATATAGCCAATACTATCATCATCTAATTCAACATCTAATATTTTTTGTAATTGATTTTGAATATTAATATCTAATATCGGAACAAATACCTCTATTCTTCGCTGGGTATTACGATTCAATAAATCACCAGAACCAATATAATATTTTTTATCATCATTTAAACCAAAACAAAAAATTCTAGTATGCTCTAAATATCTACCCAAAATCGACTTAATTTTGATATTTGGATGTTGTGCCTTTAAACAACAAATACCCCGACAAATTAAATAAACTAAAACACCAGAATCAGCAGCTTCTTTTAATTTGTTCATAATTAATAAATCATTCATAGAATTTATTTTTAAAATAATTTGAGACGGTTGCTGATTAATAGCCTTATTAATTTCTTTATCAATTAAATCGATAATTTGGTGGCGATAATAATTCGGAGCAACCCATAAATAATTAGTAGTAGCCACAGTTTCATTAACCGCCAAAGATTCAAAAACAGCAGACACATCTTCGCCAATACCACTATGACTAGTCAATAAAGATAAATCAGTATATTGTTCCTGAGTTTTTTCATTAAAATTACCAGTACCAATATATGAATAATATTTTATTCCCTGATCACAATGATAAGTAATTAAACATAATTTAGAATGAACTTTATAGCTAGGAAAACCATATTGAACAATACAACCCGCATCCTCCAAAATTTTAGCATAATCGATGTTTGACTGCTCATCAAATCTAGCCCTTAATTCCATATAACAAACTACTTCTTTACCCTTCTCAGCAGCTAAACTTAATGCCGAAGCAATACGACTAGGATTAGCCAATCGATATAATGTAATTTTAATTGATTTTACATTTGGATTAGAAGCAGCTTGATATAATAGTTGAACAAAAGTCGAAGCAGACTGATATGGATATGATAATAAAATATCTTGTTGATTTAAAAGTTCAAAAGGATCTCGATTTATAAAATCTATTATTGAATGCGAACTATTAGTTAAATATATACCATTATTAATAATTTTCGAAAAATCTTTTTTAATTTTAAAGCCATAACTTAAATCAAGTGGATAACTTTCAGTAATAAAAACATTTTCTTTAACTTTTAAATTGCGCATGATTGAAGAAATTAAAAAACTATTCAATGTTTTAGAAGTTTGAATTCTAACTATTTGTAATCTTTTTCTCTTCTTTAACAATTTTTCGACAATACTCAAATAATTTTCATTCTCATCCATAACTTCTGAATTTAAATCAATATCAGCATTACGAGTAATTCTAATAGTAATGCAATCTTGAACATTATATTTTTTAAAAATATCATTTATAAAATAAGTTAATAATTGATCACAAAAACAAATTTTTTCACGACCATTAACTTGAAAAGAAATATATAATGGCAAATGTCGAAGTAAGACTAAACCTAATAATGGTTTTTTATCTTTAGACAATAAGTGAACAACCAATACACTTTCCTTATTAGCAATAAATGGAAATGGATGATGTTTATCAACTATTTGAAAAGATAACATCGGTCTAATTAAATCATTAAATTTTTGTCTACATAAAATTTTATCAACTTCATTCAAATCATTTACATTAATAATATCTATTCCTTCTTTAGATAAATTTTGATGTAATTTCTTAACAACCCTACCAACTCCTTTATCTTGTTGCCTTAAATAATCAAATGCCATTTGGATCGATTGCTTAGCAGTCAATCCGGTTTTTTCATCCTCTTTTTTAGGAAACAACAAATTTTGATCTGACAAAGACCCAATTCTAACCATAAAAAATTCATCTAAATTATTACCATAAATAGATAAAAAATTTAATTTTTCCAAAATAGGTGTATTTTGATCAAGAGTTTGTAATAATACTCGAGTATTAAATTGGCACCACGATAATTCTCGATCAATAAATGACTGATTCATAATAGACTCCTTAAAATAATAATATCATATTTTAGTATATTTTTAATCTAAATTATATGATATAATACAATTATGGACATATTAATAAGTAATTTCTTTTTTAACAATCAAATTGAAATATTAAATAACTTTTTTAGTTATATTACTAAATTAGGTGATTATGGAATCATCTGGATTACACTAAGTATTATTTTATTATTAAATAAAAAAACACGTATTTTTGGAATATTATGTTTAATAACTTTATTAATAGAATATACGATCAACGACTTAGTAATAAAACAATTAGTAATGAGGCCAAGGCCTTTTATTGAATTAAATATTACACCAATTATAACTAAACCAAGTGGTTATTCATTCCCTAGTGGTCATGCTGCTAGTAGCTTTAGTATAGCTACACTATTTTATTTATACAAACACAAATTAAAATGGCCAATTTTAATTTTAGCCACATTAATTGCTTTTTCTAGAATTTATTTATTAGTACATTATACTAGTGATGTTATTTGTGGCTCTATATTAGGATTTATTATCGCCAATATTATCTTTCATTTAATTAAAGACAAAGTGCCATTATAAATTTGATGGTTGTTTTGATCATAGTCAAATTCAACTATAATACCTTTTCCATTTTGTGTCTTAAAATTTCTAAAATTATTAATATCATGACCAAGTAACATGCTTTTAAACATTCTACAAGTACCATTATGTGCCACTAAACTAAAAGTATTTTGATGATTATTTATTAAATCTTGAATAATATATTCTAATCCTTGCTGATATCTTAATAAAGCTTGTTGATAAGTTTCAACATTTAAATTATTACTTTTATTATTTAAAAAAATATCATAAACAATATCAGCAACTTCAGCTATATCCTTACCTTCATATGCCCCAAAACAAAACTCTCTAAATTCCGGTATTATAGCATCCGGTTTTTTATTTGGAAAATAAATATTAAAAGTAGTAATAGTTCGATATAAATCTGTTACATAATAGCGCGAAGTCTCTAAAATATTCATTATGTGCTTGTTTTTAAACAATAAATCGATACCATCTTGAGTTAAATAAACATCACGACAACCACTCATAACCTCTAAAGTATTATCACTTGTTTTACCATGTCTTAAAATTTGTCCCTTAATATGATACATATTAATAAATATTCCTTTCAACTATAAAAATAAATAAAATTTTAATTTCTTTTATGATTAATTAAAAATGCGATTAATGCTAAGCCACTCATAATATAACAAAATCCTGATAAACTTAATATATTAGCAGTTAATGACTGAATTAAAGGAATCAAAATAACTGGTAAATTTGTTCCAAGTGCAGTCATAATCATTAATGAACTATTTTGTGCTTTAATATTTACATTATCAATTGCCATATATTTTTGAGACAATAATAATAAAGGAAAAGTTATAAATTGTAAACTAGTAATTAAAGCCATTTGTAATGGCGTAGTAGCTATACCATTTAAAAACATTCTCAAACACAAAGCTAAACAGACTATACTAATAATTTTACGATAACCATATTTGGTAATCAATTTAATACCAAAAAACATTAGCGGTATTTCACACATTGCACAAATAAGCCATTTTAATCCAATTACTGAAGCATCAGCATTTAATTCTACCATTTTTTCAATAACTGTAATTCCATCAGCTTGTTGCGAAATAAATAATAAAAAACACACTAATAAATTACGAATAAATGTTTTATTTTTTAATAATGATAATAAATCCGCAAAAGAAAAATGTTGATTATGATCACTAATAGTAATATCGGTTAATGAAACCTGAATAAATAATATTAAAAAGCCTATTATTAACATAATATAGCCCAAGACTTTAAATGTCCAAATGCTTAATATTAAACCAACAACAAACGAAGCCAAAGCCCAACCTAAAGAACCAAATAATCTAATCATACCAAAGCTTTTACGCACCGATTCATCAGCTTGAAAAGCCCACAATTCAATTAAGTTAGTATGTAGAGCATATAAACCACTATTTAAACTAGCCCACAAAAATAAAATACCCATTCCAAAAAATTGATTCCAAATATATAAGCAAGCTATAAATATTAAATAAGCTATCAATATAATAATAGCTATCAATTTAACTTTTTTAATTCTATCAGCAATCGCTCCAACTATAATTTGAAAAACAATACCTAAAATAGCCCCAAAAGCTAAAATATAACCCCTATCAACTGTACTAAAACCTAATTGTTCTAAATATGGGATTAATTGAGTATAGAAAAAAGCATAAAAAACAAAGGAAACAACCATCAATAAACAAAATTTGATGGTTGTTTTATTATTATTATTATTATAATTAAGCATACATTAATTCCTTGTTTGTGACTTCCGATATTGTTCAAGAACCACTGTCAAATCACGCTTTAATTTCAATATATTAAAATAGCCGCTATTTTTTAATTGTTGATTTAAATTTTGAGCACTCACTTCTAAATCTAAAGCAACTTCTTTTTGAACAATATTTTCCATATATCCATAATGAAGCACTAAATATTTCATTAAATCGTGTTGAGATTGACGCCATCTAGATTCAACAAAATCAATTAAACCTAGCGTAGAATTAATCACTTTTTCCAAAGAACTTGGTTTTCCTAAAGATATTTGAATATGTGAATTACCATAGTCATTATTATTTTCTAGTTGTTCAAGAGCATGAAAAGCATTTAATTTTCCATTTTCAACGACAACTAATGGATCTTGGTATCCCATTGACTCACAAAAACCAATTCCAAAATCTAAAACCAGGTCATCTAAACTATATTTCAATTTATCAATAATTTCAAAGACATAAATAGCTTTATGCAAAACAGCTTCAAAACTAGTATTAGAAGTACGTTTAAAACTTTCGCATAAATCTAGATGATATTTTTTATTTAAAGACATTAAAACTTGATCTATTTTTTTAGCATTTTTTTGATTATTGCTTAAATTTTCACGGCCACGTACACACGCGCAAATAGCAAACATAATATCACCCTTTCCGATACATTATATATTATATCATTGAACAATATTTTATCACAATATCTTTTTAATAACATTCAAGTATTTAAACTATATTTTTCGCAATTTTTAACAATTAAATTTATTAATATTTATATAAAACATCAATTATTAATAGTTTCTTTTTTACAATTAATCAATATTAATAAATTTAAGCAACTCAAACAATCCTAATTCAAAACATTCATCAAATATTTTTTGATTATTAAAAATAATGCAAGGACCATCTTCATCATATCTTTTTTCACTACCATCGAATTTAACTATTTTCATACCCAATTCTTGACTAAAAATATGAAAAGCGGCCATATCCCATATTCCAGTTTTAGACGCTAAATAAATACCCGCCCTTCCTAATACAACATCTAATCCATCTAAACTAGCAGCACCGATATATCTTAAACCAAAACAATGTTTTTTAAAAAAAGCACACAATTCAAATAAAGATGGATCTAAATGTATTAAGCTATCTTTTAAACTTAATTGGTCACTTTTATCTATTAACATGTTATTAACACTAACTCCCTCACCCTTTTTAGCAACATATATATTTTGACTACATATATCAACAACAATTCCAACTTGACCAACACCTTTTTCATAATATGCTAGTAACATCCCAAAACTGTGTTGCCTTTTAACAAAATTAGCAGTACCATCAATCGGATCAATAATCCAGACTGATTCTTGATACAAATTATTTAATGAATCGCTATCCTCTTCACCAACTACTACACTATTAGGATATAATTCTTTAATATAATCAATTAAGATAGTCTGAACTTTTTTATCAACATTAGTAACTAAATCTTTATCATTACTTTTATGTTCAACAGTTATTAGTTTTTCATTATTAATATCTTTTATAATATTTCTAATTTTATCAATTAAATTATTTAGCATAAAAACACCTCTTTTTAATTATAACACTATCATTATAATAAATTATTTAAAAAAACTGTTTTTAAATACTGAATAGTAGTATAATAATTTAGTTAGAAAGAAGGTGTCGTGTGGAAAAAAACATTTTATCTGTTATTGAAGCCGATTTAAATGCTCAAATACAACTTCAAGAAATTGATTTAATCAAAGAAGAAACCAAACAAAAATTGGATAATGATATTAATCAAATTAAAGAAGAAATGTGGAATAAAGCACTAGTTGATGTTTCAAATAAGAAAAAAGAATTATTAAGCAAGCTTAATAATCTCCAATCACAACAACAGATTGTTTTAGAAAAAAATAAACAAAAATTAATTAGTAAGTTTGATCAACAAAAAAATAACTTGAAACAAAAAATATTAGAAAATATTACTGGTATTTAATATGGGCAATAGCGAATTTGCGATTATTACAAAAATAAAAGCTATGTTAGCTAATAAATTGAGTAATAGTGAATTAAATCAATTAGCTAATTTCGCTACAATTGAACAAATTGCGGGGTTTTTAAAAAGACATCCGCACTATCAAGTTATTTTAGGTGATATTAATGAACGATCGATTAGTAGAGGATATTTAGAAATATTAGTAAGAAGTATTTATAATTATGATTTATCTAAGCTTTTAAGATATAGCCAAAAACAATTACATCATTTTCATCTTTATGGCATTTTAAAAATAGAAATGAATCAAATTTTATTATGTATCGAAAATTTAAGCGACCAGCTCAATTTAGAACATCTTAAAAATATTCCTTATTATTTAAATAATTATTTTAGTTATGATATAGGTGAATTATTACACGTAACAAATCGTGAAGAATTACTAAAAGTTATTAAAAAATCATTTTATTATCCAATATTAGCTAAACTTTATAAAGATAATCCTTTAGCCGATTATGTTCAATGTGAAATTGCTTTTGAAAAAGCATATTATGAAAAAATTCATTTTTTAATTAATCAAGAATTTAGTGCTACTTCTAAAAAACTACTCAATGATTATTTATCTGAAGTACTAGATATGAAATTGTTAATTAGAATCTATCGTTTAAAAAAATATTATGAATTATCACCAGAAGCTATAAAGGTTTTTTTAAATATTAATCCAAATAAAATAAAAAAAGATCAGCTTATAGAAATGATTGAACAGCCAGTTGATCAATTTTATACTTCTATATTACAAACAAAATATGGTGAATATTTTAAAGGTTACCAAAATTATGTATATATAGAACAAATTGTTGAAAATTTACAATTACATAAAGCAAAAAAATTACTAAATCAATCTATGGATCCACAATTATCACTATTTGCCTATATGATTATTTCAGAAATTGAAATTAATAACCTTATAAAAATTATTGAGGGTGTTTCATATCATCAAGATAATAGTGAAATTGCTAGAATGTTAGTTTACTAGAAAGGAGATTTTGAAATATGGCTATTGAAAAAATGACATTTGTTACTTTAAGAGGTAGTGCCACTAATATTGAACAAATTATTCCATATGCATTTAAATCACCCTATTTTCATCCCGAATTAGCCACAAATATTATTAATAGTAATAATAATCTAAAACAAATGGATGCTGATGGTGATTATGAACAGTATTTAAGGCAAATTGAAGTATTATCTAAAGCTCTTCATTGTCATCTTGAAGGAGTTTATGATAATAAAACTACTTTCTCTAAACAAGAAATAGAAAAATATATTAATGACGCAACTAATAAATATCAACATTTGTCTCAACAAATAAATTTACTAGCAAAATTAACCGAAGAAGATGTTAAAGCTATTTCGATGCTAAAAAGCTTTGATTTAAAAAAATTACATCAATTAAAATTTAGTGCCATCTTCTTTGGACGAATGCCGATTACTTCATTTGATAAATTAGTAAATTTAAGTGTATCCGATTTAACCTTTGATATTATTACCAAAAATAAACATGATATTTGGTTATTAATTGCGGTTGAAAAAAGTGAAGAAGATCAAGAACGTGCTATTTTAAAATCATTATATTTTGAAGAATTATTTATTCCCGAATTTGATGAAAAAGAAGTATTAGCTGCTTGTGAATTGGGATTATCAAAAATTTATGGCTTTGTTGCTTATAAAGCCAAAATTCAAAAACTACACCAATATATTGCGATTGATGATGATAAATTAGTAATTGCTGGTTTTGTCTCAACTCGTAATTTAAAACAATTTAAAACCGGATTTGGGCCAATTCAAGATGTCAGAATTAGCGAAGAAGATGCTAATAACCAATCAAATTTGGTACCACCTACTTTATTAAGAAACAACTTCTTTTCCAAACCATTTGAAATGTTTGTTAATATGTATAGTTTACCAAGTTATGGTGATTTAGATCCCACTTTCTTTTTCTCTATAACTTATTGCTTATTATTTGGAATTATGTTTGGTGATGTCGGACAAGGATTAGTCTTAATGTCGCTAGGATTTATTTTAAGTTTGAAAAAACCTAATTTCCAATTATTTAAAATAATGACTCGCTTAGGTTTTTTTGCTACAATATTCGGATTTGTATTTGGATCTGTTTTTGGAAACGAAGAAATATTAGCAGAAATGTTCAAAAATACTAATATTCCCCTTCCAATCCATGTAATGAATAGAGAAGTTACAATGCCACTATTATTAACTACTTTAGCTATTGGTGCTATTTTGATTATGACTTCGATGTTAATAAACATTATTAATCAATTACGCAAAAAAAATTATGCTCAAGCATTAATATCACCAAATGGTATATGTGGTTTCTTAATTTATACTACCGGGATTGTAGGCTTTAGTTTATTACTACTTAAAAATATTAATATTTTTAATCCTTTTACTTTAATTGGACTAATTATTATTCCCGCAATACTATTATTATTTATGCATCCAGTCCAAAATTTTATAAACAAAATGAAAATTAAGCCTCATGATGGTTGGGCTAATTATTTAGTAGAAAGTTTTTTTGAATGTTTTGAAATTGCTTTATCATTTGTTTCTAACACTTTATCGTTTATGCGTGTTGGTGGTTTTATTTTTAGTCATACCGGATTAATGATGGTTGTTTACATATTAAAAGATATGACACAAGGTTCAGAATTAATTGTACTAATTTTAGGAAACATTTTTGTTATGGCATTAGAAGGCTTAATTGTTGGTATTCAAACTTTGAGATTGGAATATTATGAAATGTTTTCTAGATATTATAGCGGTAATGGCAGACCGTTTCAAAATGTTATTTTAGAAAATACAAATCAATAATTTTTAGGAGGACTTTTTATATGTTATTTGATATTTTTCTACCATTATTTTTAGTAGTAACATTATGCTTTATTGCATATTGGGCTATTCAATATAAATTAACAAAAGAAAATGCGAAATTACGTGTTTATATTCAAATCGCAACTTTTATCTTTATATTTTTTGGAGTACTATTTTACCAAGGTATGACTGCAGTTTCGGCCTTAGAAGAAGCAACTAATTCCATTAATGGCACATTGGCACAAGGATTAGGATTTTTAGGAGCTGCTCTAGTTACTGGTTTTGCTTGTTTAGGCGCAGGTTTAGCTGTTGGTTCTGCTGCCCCTGCCGCAATCGGCGCAATTAGTGAAAATCCACAAAACTTTGGTAAAGCTATGATCTTTGTCGTTTTAGGTGAAGGTGTTGCTATCTATGGTTTGTTAATGTCTATATTAATAATGAATAAATTATAATATGCAATTTTATTTATTATCAGACAATCAAGATACATTGTTAGGCTTAAGACTTAGTGGTATTGATGGTTGTGTAATTGAAAATATTGAACAACTAAAGGCTAAGATCAATAGTCTAATTAAAAATCCAGAGATAGCCATCGTATTATTAACTCCAAATATTATGAATTTAGATAGCGAATTTATTTATGATTTAAAATTAAAATTATCAAAACCAATTATTATTGAAATTCCTGATCATAATCTTAATGTTAATGTTACTAATACTATCGAAAACTATATTTCAATGTCTCTTGGAATTAAATTATAGGAGGTTTTTATGCAACCAGAATTAGTTGAAAAAATTAATGAGATTGTTAACAAAACGATTGATGATCAAAAAAAACGATTATTATTAAATAATCAAGTTGCTTTAAATAACTTCAAAAACCAATTAAATGATGAAATTAAACGTTATAAACATAAAGAACTTTATGAATTAGAACATCAAGTAAATTTATTTGAAACTTCTAGTCATTGGCAATTAAAACGTTCGCTTCTAATTATGCGTCAACAATTAATTGAACAATTATTTTCTGAAATTAAAATTAGTATTAATGATTTTAAAAACAGTGAACATTATGTAACATGGTTAAAAAATAAAATTGAAAATTTTGATTTAGATAAAGCACACATCCAATGTCATGCTAATGATATAAATTTATTAAAATCTATATTTAATACAAATAATGTTAGTGAAAATAACCAAATTCAAATCGGCGGTTTTTATCTTCATTTAAATAATGATAATTATTTATATGATTTTAGTCTAGACACTCTATTACAACAACAAGTAGATTGGCTATATCAAAATGCAGATTTAGAAATTGAAATGGAGGAATAAAGATGACAAATTATATTAGTTGGATTAATGGTCCCGTAATTCGAGTTGTTAATAATTCCAATCTAAAAATGCAAGAAATGGTTTATGTCGGACCTAATCGTTTAATGGGTGAAGTTATCGGTATTGAAGAAAACAATTGTATTATCCAAGTATATGAATCAACTACCGGTTTAAAAATTAATGATGAAGTTATTGGTTCTAATGACTTATTATCAGTAACATTAGGACCAGGATTATTAGAAAATATATATGACGGTATTCAAAGACCATTAGCTAAAATGTTTGATGATACCGGTGCTTTTATCGGCCAAGGAAACAATTATAGTCCATTAGACTATAGTCAACTATTTGAATTTACATTTAGTATTAAAGTAAATGATATATTAAAACGCGGCCAAGAATTTGCGACTACACCAGAAAATGAACACATATTACATCGTTGTTTATTTAGCGGCCAAGATAATGAAGTTGTTATCGAGATTAAACCTAATGGTAAATATCATGTCAATGATAAAGTATTAAAAACTAAAGACATTTATGGCAATATTCATGAATACGATTTTTGTCAAAGATGGCCTATCAGAATTCCTAGACCATTAAAAAATCGCCAATCATTAACAATACCTTTAATTACTGGTCAAAGAGTTATTGATACTTTATTTCCGATTGCTAAAGGTGGTGCTTCAGCTATTCCTGGCGGATTTGGGGCTGGTAAAACAATGTTACAACATCAATTAGCTAAATATTGCGATGCCGATATTATCGTTTATGTAGGTTGTGGTGAGCGTGGTAATGAAATGACTCAAGTACTTAAAGAATTTGGAGAATTAATTGATCCGCGTACTAATCAACCACTAACAAAGAGAACTATTTTAATTGCGAATACTTCAAATATGCCAGTAGCTGCCCGTGAAGCTAGTATTTATACTGGTATTAGTTTTGCTGAATATTATCGTGATATGGGTTATCATGTAGCTTTAATGGCCGATTCTACTTCTCGATGGGCTGAAGCCTTACGAGAAATATCAGGACGTTTAGAAGAAATGCCAGCCGAAGAAGGTTTTCCTGCCTATTTACCATCAAGACTAGCTGCTTTTT
Source organism: Bacillota bacterium (assembly GCA_023387245.1). Lineage (GTDB taxonomy): Bacteria > Bacillota_I > Bacilli_A > Erysipelotrichales > Erysipelotrichaceae > DUUI01. The sequence goes on from JAEWIH010000015.1 coordinate 14,020, forward strand.
ATGAAAGAAGTGGCTATGGTACTACTTTCTGTAATAGAGAAGGATCAGTTACTTTAATCGGAGCCGTTTCGCCTGCTGGTGGTGATTTTAGTGAACCGGTTACACAAAATACGAAACGATTTGTTCGCTCTTTTTGGGCATTAGATAAATCTCTAGCCTATTCACGGCATTTCCCTTCAGTTAATTGGAATCAAAGTTATAGTGAATATTTACCAGATTTAACTAATTATTATAGTAAAGAAGTTGATCCCGATTTTATTAGACTACGAAATGAAATTGTTGATATTTTAAATGAAGAAACTCGTTTAAATGAAATTGTAAAACTAATCGGAATGGATGTTTTGCCTGATGACCAAAAAGCTATTATTGAAATTAGTAAAGTAATTCGTGTCGGTTACTTACAACAAAATGCTTATCATCCAATTGATACTTATATACCACTTAAAAAACAGTATATTATGCTTCAAATTATTAATTATTTATATCAAGAAACTATTAATTTAATTAAACATCATAGAACAATTAATAGTATTATTAAAACTAATATTTTTGATGATGTTATTAAGATGAAATACGAAATTAAAAATGATGATGAACAAGCATTTAGTCATTATCGTCAAAAAATCGATCATGCTTTAGGAAGTGTATTATAGGAGGTTGACTTATGAAAAATATAAAATATCTTGGACTAAGTCAAATTAATGGTCCTTTAGTTATTATTGATAATGTAAGTGATATAAGCTATGAAGAACTAGTTATACTAGAAGATGATAATCATAATACTCTACACGGCAGAATCATTGAAATTGATGGCACTAAAGCCGTTATTCAAGTATTTGAAGGAACAAGTGGCCTATCTACTAAAAATACTACTTCAACTATGATTGGTAAACCTTTAACTTTGCCATTATCTAAAGAATTATTAGGGAGAATTTTTTCTGGATCAGGCAAGCCAATTGATGGGCTTGGACCTATTTTAAGTAAAGAAGAGCGCGATATTAATGGTTTAGCTCTTAATCCAGTAGCTAGAAAATATCCTCGTGATTATATAAATACTGGAGTTAGTGCTATTGATGGCTTAAATACATTAATTAGAGGCCAAAAATTACCAATATTTTCAGGATCTGGTCTTCCTCATGACCAACTAGCTGTCCAAATTGTTAAACATGCTAATATTGCTGCTAATGATGGTTGTGATTTTGGAATAGTATTTGCGGCGATGGGTATTAAACATGATGTTGCTCAATATTTTAAAAAGAGCTTTGAAGAAACTGGCGTTTTAGAAAAAGTAGTAATGTTTTTAAATGTAGCAAATGATCCTATTATAGAAAGAATTCTAACACCTCGCTGTGCTTTAACTGCTGCTGAATACCTAGCATATGAATGTAATATGCATATTTTAGTAATTATGACTGATATGACTTCATATTGTGAAGCATTGCGAGAATTTAGTGCTTCTAAAGGTGAAATACCTGGTAGAAAAGGTTATCCAGGATACTTATATTCAGATCTTGCTAGCCTATTTGAAAGAGCTGGTATTATTGAAAATAAATTAGGATCAGTTACTCAAATACCAATTTTAACAATGCCAAATGATGATATTACTCATCCTATTCCCGATTTAACTGGCTATATTACTGAAGGACAAATTGTTTTAGACAGAACTTTGGCCCAAAATAATATAATGCCACCTATTGGTATTTTACCTTCCCTATCAAGATTAATGAAAGATGGTATTGGTGAAGGCTATACGAGAGATGATCATAGTGTTGTTTCTAATCAATTATTTGCTAGTTATTCCAAAGTTTTAGATGCTCGTAGTCTTGCTAGTGTCATTGGTGAGGATGAATTATCTTATATCGATAAATTGCATATTAGCTTTGGTAAATTATTTGAAAAAGTATTTTTAAATCAAGGATTTGAAAGTAATCGTAGTATTTTCGATACGCTAGAACTTGGTTGGAATTTATTAAGCTTATTTCCTAAATCACAATTAGATAGAATTGAAGATAAATATATTGATAAGTATTACGATCATCAAAGAGCTATTAAATACTTTGAAACTGGAGAATATGATAACGAATTATTAATCTTTAGGAATGAATGAATATGAAACAAATAATTGCAACTAAAGGTAATTTAATTACTGCCAAAAAGCAATTACAACTATCAAAACTTGGATATGATTTAATGAATCGTAAAAAAGAAGTTTTGATTAGTGAAATGATGACATTATTGACTCAAGTAAAACAGCTAAGAACTATAGTAACAAATTCATTTAAAAAGGCTTATACTTTATTTGAAGAAGCCAATATGACATTAGGTATTATTAATAGAATATCTAACTTAGCTAAACTTGATTGTCAAATAAATATCGTCTATCGTTCTGTAATGGGAGTAGAAATTCCTAAAATTGATTATAATCCTGAACCAATAAAAATTATTTACGGTTTCGAAGAAACCAATTCTAGATTAGATGAGGCTTATGTAGAATTGGTAGAATTAAAAAAAGTTATTGCTATATTAGCTCAAATTGATCATTCTGTATTTAGACTAGCAAAAGCAATTCAAGTAACTCAAAAAAGAACTAATGCTCTTAAAAATATTGTAATTCCACAAAAAGAAGCCGAAATTAAATATATTTATGATGCATTAGAAGAAAAAGAACGAGAAGAATTTATTCGTATGAAAATGATTAAATTCAAAAAACATAAAAAATAAATTCAAGTCAGTAATGAACTGAATCCAATTTTAAGGATTGATTCCTGTATTATACAGGGGTTAATCCTTTTAATTTTTCATTTACTGAATTATCTAAACAATTCCCTTTGCTCTGCATCGATTGTCTAATCACTTTTTCCTTTATCAGAATGAAAGATTAGATGATTTAAATCTATATATTAATTAAATTCTCTTTAAAGCAAATCTTTTGTTTGTTCAAAATTTAGACTTGTGGATATATTATAAAAGTCAAGATAATTTGTCCAATTTGTTGCAGTTAAGTATTAAAGATCAGCCTCTAAATAAAGATTCTTTTTATGAAGATAATTTATCTTTTCTTAAGCTGTCATATCTTAATATTTTTTTATAATAGTAGACTGTCTTATTTTGCTTTTCTCTACTATAACAAATCCATTATCTCTATACGACTTTATCCAATTAAATAATATACAATCACTATCTAAATCATATTCAATCGCTATCCCTAGTGCAGATTGATTATCAATGAGAACTTTATATATACACTTAATTAAATAACACAAATTATGAATACCAACACTATCTTCTTTTGATAAAGAAGATAAGGTAAATCTTTGTTTTCGTTTCTCATAAATTTCTATTTTTTGATTTCTACTAAATTTAGACATAATAAAATGAACCTCCATTATTTGATTTCACAAATAACAGGGTTCATTTCAAGTAAATATTTTTTATATAATTATCATATTATATCAAAACTATTGTCTATTTTTATAAAGATTTTCATAATAATTTTTATAATAATCGTCATAATAATTTTTATAATGATTCTTTATTGCTGTTGCGAAATGATATAGGAAAACAGCAATTATAAAAACCCATATAAACGGTTTAATCCAAGTGTAATCATTTAAAAATTTTTGAATAGGATTATTGGGGTGTAATATAAAATATTCTCGTACTACATGACTAAATCCATAGCCTAATACCAAAAGCACTAAAAGTATCAAAATATTTTTTTTTATAATGTTTTTATTCATAATTTTAATACACCTTCACTTCCATAATCCAAGCATTGATATCAATAGTTAAATTATACTTTCCTTCATCAATTTTATCTGCCACCTTTTCAGATACGCTACTCCATGTTCTCGAGTCTGCCCATGAGACAGCACTGGAAACTACTCCTACTATAGCTGCTTCCTGTCCTACACCTGGAATAAAACCAATTCCTGTGAAAAGAAGTGCACTTATCATACCAGCATCTCCCTCAATCCCGGAAAATCCATGAGCCAATTTTCGCACATTTATGGCAACGGTTCTAGAGTCAGTTTTAATTCTTTTTCCCCACCAATGAGATTCTACAGTAGCACCAGCTTTTCTTAAAATTTTAATATGAATATCTCTGACAGCATCTCTGCTTAATAACTTTTTCTTTTCTATAGTAGCAATTTCAATTCTTTTTTCTAACAAGTTATAGTTTTTTAATCCGATTTTTGAAATTAACTCTTC
>JAEWIH010000025.1 GCA_023387245.1 Bacillota bacterium
ATCTTTAGCTAAATAATACATATCATTACCAAGCTCTTCTCGACTAGTGGCAGCTGAATCTATTTCTATATTTAATCCTCTTTTTTTAGCTAAATCCCGCAAAATAAACATCGCCATTGGTGAACGACAAATATTACCATAACAAATAAATAAAACTCTAATATTATTCATTAACAAACACCGTTTTTTTCTCTGTTTCAAATAAGTGGCCAATATTATTTAAATGAGTTATAAAAGCCATTTTTTTAGTTTTATCAACAAAATTTATACAAGCTTCTACCTTTGGCAACATACTACCAACTCCAAATTCATTATCAGCTATATATTTTTTAGCATCTGCTAACGTTAATTTAGCTAAATTAACTTGTGATTGGCTACCATAATTTAGACAAACTTGCTCAACATTAGTTAAAATTATTAGTCCATCGGCCTCTATTTCAGTGGCTAATAAGGATGATGTTAAATCTTTATCAATAACTACATCGACACCAACATATTGATTATCCAATATACAACCAACACCGCCACCACCACAACAACAAACAACAAATCCATTATCTACTAATAATTTAATTGCTTCTAAATTTAATATTTTTAGTGGCTTAGGAGAAGCTACTACGCGCCGATAACCTTTATTTTCAAAATAATGATAAGAATCATCAATCGGCTCAGATACAAAAGAACCTATTGGTTTAGTTGGATTTAAAAATGCTTGATCGTTTTTATCAACTAATATTTCGGTATTTAGAGAAACAACTCGATTGTGCCATTGACTATTAATTAAATAGCTATTTAAACGATTAATCAAATGATAACCAATATATCCTTGCGACATGGCACCACAATTAACTAAATCTGCCTGAGTTTTAGCCTCTAACCAACCAACTTGAGGACCATTACCGTGAGTAATAATTAAAGTATGGCCAGCTAAAATTAATTGTGATAAATATTTAGCACTGCGATCAACATATTCATGCATTAATTGTGGACTATCAGCTAATGCATTACCACCTAATGCGACTACTAATTTCATTTAAAATTCACCCATCGTAGCAGCAATTACTGCTTTAATTGTATGTAATCTATTTTCAGCTTGATCAAAAACTAAAGATGCTTTTGATAAAAATACTTCATCGCTAACTTCCATTTCACATAATCCAAACTTTTCAAAAATATCTTTACCAACAGTTGTTTCTAAATCGTGAAAACTTGGTAAACAATGTAAGAAAATAGCATCTTCTTTAGCTAAAGCCATTACTTGTTTATTAACTTGATAAGGCAATAACATTTCAATTCTTTGTTTCCATAAATCAGCAGATTCTCCCATTGATACCCAAATATCGGTATAAATAACATCAGCATCTTGACAAGCAATTTCAACATTACTTTCCAAACTAATACTACCACCACTTATTTGTGCTAATTGTTTACAATCAGCAACTAATTGTGGATCAGGCATTTGGGCATTAGGGCCACAGGCTACATAATGTAAACCTAATTTAGCACATACTACCATTAACGAATTAGCAACATTATTTTGACAATCACCCATAAATACTAATTTTTTACCAGTAACATCACCAAAATGTTCTTTAATAGTTAACATATCAGCTAACATTTGAGTAGGATGAAATTGAGTAGTTAAGCCATTAAAAGTAACTACTTGAGAATATTTAGCAATATCTTCAACAATTGATTGATCATATCCCCGATATTCAATACAATCATACATTCTACCTAACACTTTGGCCGTATCCGCAATACTTTCCTTTTTGCCCATTTGACTAGCTGCTGGATCTAAATAAGTTACACTCATTCCTAAATCAGCTCCTGCTACTTCAAAAGCACAACGAGTTCTAGTTGATGTTTTTTCAAACAATAATACCATGTTTAAGCCTTGACAATAACGATGTGCTATTCTGTCTTTTTTCATTTGTTTCAATTTGGCACTTAAGTCTAATAAATAATTAATCTCTTCACGACTAAAATCTAATAATTTCAAAAAATTTCTACCCTTTAACATTTTAATTCTCCTCTCTATCCAAAGGCATACTCATACAATGAGGACCACCTCGTCCTCTAGATAATTCAAAACTCGGAATTTCAATGACATTAATACCACTATCTTTTAATAACTGATTAGTAACTCGATTGCGATCATAAGCGATAATTAAATCTTTATCTAGTGCTAAAACGTTAGAACCATCATTCCATTGTTCTCTTTCACTATACAATTTCATATTGTTACCACAAGGAAATAAAGTAACTTGATGTTCTAGTAACTGTTCTAAAACTTGTTTTAAATTACCAGTCATTAACTTCGCTTTTTGATTATCAATTTTAATATATGAAACATGTTTAAAAATATCTTGATAATAAACAAATTTATATTCACTAATCGCCGTTAATACCGTATCCAGATGCATATAAGCTCTCGCTTTAGGTAACATTATTGCTAATACTATTAAATCTTTATATTTTTTATGTAAATTTTTACTTAATTCTTCAATAGCATCTAAACTAGTTCTTTGACTACAACCGATTAATAATAAGTTTTTATTGATGACTAATAAATCGCCACCCTCAATCTCAAAGCCGATCTCTGGCACATACCAATTTTTCATGTTTTGATAATTAGGATGCTCTTTAAACAGCCAACTACTAAACATTACTTCTCTTTGGCGAATCGGATAAAACATTTTATAATGAGCAACGCCATCAAATATAACGGTCATTGGATCTCTTGTAAAATAGGTATTTGGTAAAGGATCTATTAAAATACCATCATCGTAGTTACAAACTGCTCTTA
>JAEWIH010000075.1 GCA_023387245.1 Bacillota bacterium
TATTAGAACAACCATTATTTAAAGATTTACTAAATTATGAATATTATAGTGAAATTCCTTATTTTAAAATCATTAATGGTATTTATAAGAGTAAAAGAATTGATTTTATGGCTATTAAAAACAATGATATTTATATTATTGATTATAAAACTGATAATCAAGAAGAGGAGAGATATTTTATTGATAATTATAGTTCACAAATATTAGAATATAAATCAGATTTAAGTTTTTTAATTGATAAAAATAAGTTGAGAATTAATAAAATTTATTGTTATATTTATGCGATAAAAATTAATAAGATGATTCAAATTGATTGACAGCATTTGAAATAATAGGATATTATATAAATATCTTCAGGGCAGGGTGTAATTCCCGACCGGCTGTAAACCCAGCGAGTTTAATTGTTAATCTTAATAATTAAATTGAACTTGTGAAATTCAAGTGGCGACAGTATAGTCTGGATGAAAGAAGGTAATTTTAATATCCTTTTTTCGTCCTGAGATGGGACGTTTTTTTTATGATAAGGAGGGTAAATTTTATGAAATTAACGACTCGACAATTAACCAAAATTGCTGTAATAAGCGGATTATCAGCAGTATTAATGTATTTTGAATTCCCATTGCCATTTGCGCCAAGTTTTATGGGAGTCGATTTTTCCGATGTACCAATTTTGATGGCAGGTTTTTCTCTTGGTCCATTTTCTGCCACTATATGTGCATGTTTAAAAATAGTTATTAAATTATTATTAAAACCAACTTCGACAATGTTTGTTGGTGAATTAAGTAATTTACTATTAACAGTTGTGTTTGTAGTTGTTGGATCATTAATTTATAAAAAAATGCATAATTTCAAAGGAGCAATCATTGCTTTATTAGTTGCTACTTTAGGTGTTAGTGTAGTTGCTTTTTTAAGTAATGGTTTTGTTATATATCCATTATATGCTAGTTTACTTAATCAAAATATAGAAGGAATTATTAAATTGACGGCTTCGCTTAATTCATTAGTTAGTTCCTATTGGACTATGATGTTGTTTATGGTTATACCATTTAATTTAGTTAAATATTCTTTAGTTAGTATAATTACATTAATATTATATAAAAAGATATCGCCGATTTTGAAAAATTAGAAAATACCTACAAAGTAGGTATTTTTTTATGATATACTTATTAAGAGTAGGGGTATTTAAAATATGGAAAGATCGAGAGTTAAAAAATTTGAACAATTAAGACGAGATATTCTAAATGAAAATATAAATAATGATTATACAAATGAAAATTTAAAACAGATGGCCGATAAATTAGCTAGCGCCGGCATTAATGTTGAGAAAAATAATACTTATAGACAATCGCAAAATTATATTCCGCATCATCAAAAAACTTTTGATGATATTGAACTAAATCAAAAATCAATCGAGCCAGTAGTTAAAAATACTAATTTTAATAATGATTATATGACTGATTTTTTGTCTGAAGTTAAAGCATATAATTTAGAGAAAGGCTATCGCAGTCAAGATGATACAAAGGCTAATTTATTAAATGAATTGAATATTAAACCAGAAATTAGACCTTTTGGTAATAATTATAAAAATGATGAATTAATTGAAAAAATTGAAAATATCGAAGCTAAATCGGATATAGAAAATACTGACAATAGTGAAGTAGAAGAATTGTCTTCTAAAGTTGAAATTTTGTCTAATGAAGATTTTGATATTTCTAAAACTATGGAAAGTGAGCCTGTTCCGTATAATCATAATGTTGAATTAGAAAATTCTCAGTTAAAGACTATGATTTTTCATCAAACTCAAGAATTAAAAACTAACTTTGGTAATCAAAAGAAAGAAATTGATGAAGTTAATAATAAAATTGATCGTGTAAATTTAATTTTGAATATTACTTTAGGTATTTTAGTATTTGCGATTATTATAATTTTAGGTTTTTTTGTATATCAATTATTAAAGATTAATGGAGTGCTTTAATGAAAAAAATTAATGTTGCGATTGATGGCCCTAGTGGTGCTGGTAAATCAATAGTAGCGTTGGCTTTAGCGAAAAAATTTAAATTAACCCATATAAATTCTGGTGCTATGTATAGATGTGTTGCTTTATTAGCAAAGCGACATAATATTGATATTAATAATGAGACTGAGCTATTAGATCTAGCAAGTAAAATGATTTTTGATTGTGATTATAATCAAAATATATTTTGTAATAGTGAAAATGTAACAAAAATAATTAGGCATGAAGATATATCTATGTTAGCATCGCATATTTCTAAATTCGCTTCTGTTAGATGTTTATTAGTTGATTTACAAAGGGAAATGGCTAAGAGTAAAAATTGTATTATGGAGGGTAGGGATATTACAACTGTTGTTTTATCTGATGCTGAAGTAAAAATATACTTAACTGCTGATGTTAGTATTAGAGCTCAAAGACGCTATTTAGAATTGTTAGCTAAAGAGATTTCTTCTAATTATGATGATGTTTTAAAAGATTTAGTTTGTCGTGATTATAATGACAAAAATAGGGATGTTTCACCATTGATGATAGCTGATGATGCAATTATAGTTGATTCTAGCTATATGTCGATTGATGAAGTTGTAAATGTAATTTCTAAATATATTTTAAAAGCGATGGAGGATTAATATGGATGGAATTGTTGCGGTTGTAGGTCGTCCTAATGTCGGTAAGTCGTCGTTTTTTAATCGCGTTTTAGGAGAAAGAGTTTCAATAGTTGAAGATGTTGCTGGTGTTACACGTGATCGAATATATGGTAAAACAAATTGGTTAACAAAAGAATTAAGTTTTATTGATACTGGCGGATTAGAAACAAATGATCATGATTTTAAAAAAGAAATATTATTACAGGTAGAAATAGCTATTAATGAGGCTGATGTCATTATATTTGTTTGTGATGGATTAACTGGATTATTAAATGATGATATTAGAGTGGCTAGAATGTTACAAAAATCAAATAAACCAGTTATTGTTGCTATTAATAAGGTAGATGATTTAAATAAATTAGATGCAATCTATGATTTTTATAAACTAGGATTTGAGCGTGTATTGCCTATATCTTGTTCACATGGTATTGGTATTGGTGATGTTTTAGATTTAGTTGTTAAGTATTTACCTTTGCATAAACATAAAGATTATCCGGATGATGCGATTAAATTTGCGATAATTGGTCAGCCTAATGTTGGTAAATCGTCATTAGTGAATTGTATTTTAAATGAGGAAAGAGTCATTGTTTCTGATATTGAAGGTACTACTAGAGACGCAATTGATACACCTTTTGTTTATAATAATCAAAATTATGTTGCGATTGATACTGCTGGTATTCGAAAAAAAGGTAAGATTTATGAAAATATTGAAAAATATTCAGTAATTCGTTCGATGAACGCAATTGATCGTTGTGATGTAGTTTTATTTGTTATTGATGGTGAAAAGGGGATTAGAACACATGATAAACATGTAGCGGGTTTTGCTCATAATGAAGGTAAACCAATTATTATCATTTATAATAAGTGGGATATTGTTGATAAAGATGAAAAAACTATGAATGTTATTATTGATAAAATTAGGAAAGAGTTCCTTTATTTAAGTTATGCTCCAATTTTATTTGTATCGGCATTAACTAAACAAAGAATTAATACAATTATGCCTATGATTGATAATGTTTATAGTAATGCTAATACTAGAATATCTACAGCAGTTGTTAATGAAGTGATATTAAATGCCCAAATACAAACACCACCTCCGACTCATAATGGTCAAAGATTAAAAATATATTATGGTTCACAAGTAAGTGTTACTCCTCCAACTTTTGTTTTATTTGTGAATGATCCTGATTTATGTCATTTTAGTTATAAACGTTATTTGGAAAATAAAATGCGTTTTGCTTTTGATTTTATGGGGACGCCAATAAAAATAATTTTAAGAAAAAGAAATCTTAAAGTTGATTCATAATTAGTGTAAATGCTTGATAGTACTATACTTTTAATAAAATTATTGTATTTTATGCTAAATAGTGATATTATATAAAAAACGGTTACATAGGAGGAATAACTTATATGAGTAGTACTGTTAATAAAAAAATGTTAATTGATTCTGTTTCTACTAAGTTAGATTTAACAAAAAAATTAACTGGTGAAGTTTTAGAAACTTTACTTGATGTTATGGCGAGTGAATTAAAGAAGGGTAATAAAGTGGATTTAGCTGGATTTGGTCGTTTTGAAGTTAAAAAACGTAATGCTAGAAATGGTATTAATCCTGCTACTAAAGAAAAAATTAAAATTGCTGCTTCTAAATCAGTTGGATTTAAAGTTGCTAAAAATGTTAAAGATAGCTTAAATAAAAAGAAATAAATTAATATTATATAAAAAATAAAAACGGTGAGAATTTTAGATTCTCACTATTTATTTATGAATTATTAGGGGGTCTATTAATAATGTCAATATATGTTATACTTTTAATAATACTTTTATTAAGTTTCATTGCTCAGTCCTTAGTAATGTCTACGTATAAAAAATATTTAAATGTAAATAATAGTTGTAATTTAACTGGCTATCAAGTAGCAAGAAGAATATTAGATGATAATGGATTATTTGATGTTAAAATAGTTGAATCACACAATGGTGTATTAAGTGATTTTTATGATCCTAAAAAGAAAATAGTATCTTTATCTTCACAAAATTATCACGGATATAGCATTTCTGCCGCTGCAGTTGCTGCTCATGAAGTTGGTCATGCTATTCAGCATAAAACAAAATATTTAGGAATTGAGCTTAGAAATACTATTTTACCATTCGCAATTATTTCTTCAAACATTTATCTGGCTGTAATTATGATTAGTTTTATGTTTGAAATGTATAATTTAGTGCTTATCGGTATTATATTATATGGAATAGTTGGTTTATTTCAATTAATTACATTACCAGTAGAATTTGATGCTTCGGCTAGAGCACTTAAAATTTTAAAATCTAAGTTTTATTTTAGTAATGATGAATATAAAGGAGCTAAAAAAGTATTAAATGCGGCAGCATTTACTTATGTAGTAGCATTTTTAGCAACAGTTTTAAATTTAATTAGATTATATAGTATTTATAGTGATAGTAGACAATAAAAATCTAACTTGTTTAAAGTTAGATTTTAAATATATTTTTCAGTTCGCATAATGTATATTATGACATTTTTATTTTTTATTATTCATGGGGTGATATTTATCATAGGTATTTACTTTTTTTGTTTGATCAAGATGAGTATATATTTGTGTAGTTGAAATATCACTATGACCAAGTAATTCTTGAACAACTCTTAAATTAGCACCATTATTAATTAATGAGCTAGCAAAACTGTGTCTTAAAGTATGTGGCGATATTTTTTTAGTAATATTGGTATTTTTTTGACGAACATTTAAATGATTATATACCATTTGTCGCGTAATTTTTTTATTGCTGTTATTTATAAAAAACAAAAAATCTTGTTTATAATCATAATTTTTAGCACGAGAATAATTTAAATAATCAATAATATATTTACACGTATTATCACTCATCGGAACAAAACGCTCTTTATTCCCTTTACCTATTACCTTTACAACTCTTTCATTTAAGTAAATATTATGAACTTTTAAATTTATTAATTCACTAACTCTTAATCCGCTACTATATAATAAACTAATTAATGCTTTATCTAAATAATCATTATAAGACAGACAATCAAAATTTAATAATTGTTCTATTTCTTCTAAATTTAAATAATTAGGTAAATGATGATGATTTTGTTTCACTTTAATGTGCTTCATAGCATTATTTTTGATATTAAATTCATTATTAACAAAATCATAAAATTTTTTTAAAGCACTTGTCATTCTCGCAATCGAAAGCTGAGTATATTCGTTGCTTAATGAATATAAAAATTCATTAATTATTTGTTCATTTACATTCTTAATATCTAAATTATTATTTTGACAATAATTATAAAAGATTTTTAAATCATTTTGATAACTTAAACAAGTATTGTTACTTAGTCTTTTTTTATAATTTAAAAAAAGATAAAATTGTTCTAAAAGTTTATTACTCATTCCCTCTTTTTAACACTTTCTTATTCATTATATTATTAATTTGATTAATAATATCATTAGTAGTTGGATTTTTTTCAAAATTAAATAAATTTATTTCAAAATCATCTTTATTATAACAATTATTTAAGCCTAATCCTAAAAATGTAATATTATATAATTCATAATTTTCTAACATGTTTAAAATTACATTTTTAAACTCTTCTTTATTATCTATATTATTATTACATTTTTTACTTAAATTTTTAGGCTTATTATGATTATATCCTATTTGTAAAGTTACTGTATCTGAACATAAATTATTATATTTTAATCTATCTAACACATCAATAATCTGTTGTTCAATAATATATTCAATCTCATTATTATCAAACAAACCATCAAAATAATTACGACTAGTAGAAATAGATTTTAATGTATTATTAACTGCTACAACTTCATCATCATTACCATTAGCATGTTCCTTAATAATTAATGCATAATTAGACCCAAATATTTTGCTTAATAATGATAATGGCGCATTAGCTATATCACCAATGGTATTTAAATTATTTTCTATACATTTAGCAATAGAACTTTTTCCAATACCATAAAATTCATGAATGCTTAGTGGCCAAAGTTTTGTTTTTATTTCTTTTTTTCTTAATATTGTAATCCCATTTGGTTTTAACATATCAGAAGCCATTTTAGCTAAAAATTTATTTGGGGCAACACCAATAGAACATTCTAATTCTAAAGTAGTTAAAATATCATTTTTAATTTTATAAATTAAATCTAATGGTTTAGAATAATTTGTAATTATATCACTAACATCAATATAACATTCATCGATAGAAGCTTTTTCGACATTTTGGCTATATTTTTTAATTAAATCAATAAATTTATTTGAAAGAGCTTTATAATATTCAAAATCAGGCTCTATTACAATTAAATTCGAACAATTTATTTTTGCGATAGATAAAGGCATTGCACTTCTAATTCCATATTTTCTAGCAATATAATTAGCAGTAGTAATAATAGCATTACTAGTATTTTTACAAATAACTACTGGTAAATTTTTATATTGTGGATAACGAATAATTTCAGCATTAGCAAAAAAAGCATTTAAATCAATATGGATAATTACTCTTGCCATAACACCTTATCACTTCTAGCCGATAATAACATATTTTTGGCATGTTCAATATTAATATCATTAATATCATAATTGATCAATTTAACAAGAGAAACAATAATATCATCATCATTATCTAAACTATTAATTTCAATCTTATTATTTTCTTTATTAATAACATAATAATTATCTCCATAGCTAGCCACTACTGCTAAATGTGTAATCATAATAACTGGAACTAATTTACTCATTTTAAAACACTTTATCGCAATTAATCTAGCAATATCTCCCGATACACCTGTATCAATTTCATCAAAAATAATAATAGAAGGAGAAATATATTGTGCTAATACTAATTTTAAAGCTAACATAAAGCGCGAAAGCTCGCCACCAGAAGCAACATTATTTAAATTAGATAATGGAATATTAGAATTGAAACTTACATGAAATTCAATTTGTTCTAATCCTAAATTACTAATATTTTCTTTAAAAATTATTTTAAAATTAGTATTATTAAGACCGAGCTGTTTTAATTCATTTAAAATTTCTTTTTCTAAATAAGTAGCCACTTCCCTTCTCTCTTTACTCAAATTAGTAGCTATCTCTAAAAACTGATTATATTTATGCTCTAACTGTTGTTTTTTTTCCATTAATAAAATTTCATAATTATCATTATCATTAATAATAGTTAATAATTCTTGATGATAGTCAATTAGTTGTTGTTTAGTCATTTTATATTTTCTTAATAATTTATTAATATCAAACAACTGATTATTAATAGTATCTATTTGATAATTTATATCATCCATATCAATAAATTCTAATTTATGCTCTAAATCATTAATATCATTTAATAAATTTTCTAATAATGTTTGATATTGTTTATTATTAGTTTTAATAGAAAAATTTTCTAATATGCTTTTATTTTCTAAAATCCACTTTTGTATTTCATTATTAATATTAGTAGCATCTAAATATTGTTCTAAAACTTTTAATTGTTCAACTAAACTATCATAATTATTTAAATTATCAAAAACATTTTTAATTTCTTCAAATTGATTTTTCAATATTAATAGTTTTGCTTGATTTAAATGATTTTTTTCAATCGAATTTAATTCTTCTTTTAATTCTAAATATTTATTATATATATCATTTGTATCTTTTAAAAGACTTTGATTTTTAATCATCTTATCAAATAAATATTGTTGATAATCATTATTAAATAAATTATGTGTCTGAAATTGTGAATGAATATCAATCTCATTATCAAAAATAGATTTAACAATAGAAGCATTTACCCATTGACCATTAATTCTAAAAGTAGATTTTAAAGAATTTTTATTAATTAAACGTGATAAAACAATTTCTTCATCTGGATTAAAACCATTTTTTTTAGCAATATTATATGATAAATTATTTTTATTTAATAAAAATATGCCTTCAATATAAATATCATTTTCTAACATTTTATTACTATTAAAACGTTCACCGATTAATAAAGCAATAGCTTCAATTAAAATTGATTTACCAGAACCAGTACTACCAGTAATAATACTCAATCCCGGTTTAATATTAATATAACAATTATTAATTAATAAATAATGATCTATTTTTAAATTTAATAACATAATAACCTCTTAAATTATTGTTTTCGATTAAATAAATTATTAATGACCCTACAAATATTTACGTAATTTTTAATATCATTATTAACTTGAGAATATAAATTGTTTGCCATAGAAAGAGCTTGATCTTTAGATAAATAATTTAAAATATTATAATTATCTTTATTTGCTTGATCTAAACAATCATCTTGAATTTGAAAAGCTAAACCGATTTTATAACCAATATCTTGCCATTTATTTATAATTTCATCATCACAGCCACCAATAATTAAAGCTGATAATAATGATAATTTTATTAGTGCCCCAGTTTTTAAATCGATCATTTTAAAATAATAATCAATATTTTTATTTACATTTACTTTATTTAAATCTAGTTCTTGTCCAAGTAACATTCCATTAATACCAGTATAATAATTAAAAATATTAAGTAATTTTAATTTTATATTATCGCTATATAATTTACTATTAGAAATAACATAAAAACTATCTGTTAATAAACTATCTCCTGCTAATAATGCATTAGCTTGACCATATTTTATATGAGCACATAATTTATTACGTCTAAAAGTATCATTATCCATAGCTGGTAAATCATCATGTATCAATGAATAAGTATGAATTAATTCAATAGCTAAAGCAACATCCCCACCAAGATAATAGTCAATATTTAAATCTTTTAATAAATTCAAACATAATAGCGGTCTAATACGTTTACCATTACTTAATAAACTATAGGCAATGATTTCTTTAATTAGTGAATTAGGTAAACAATTAATATATTCCTCAATTTTATTATTAATTAGATTAATCATTTTTACTACCATTATTTTCAATTAAATTATTAATCTTATTATTATATTCATTTAATAATTCTTGGCAATTAGAACATAATACTAAACCTTCTTCAAATAAATTAGTCATAACTTCTAAATCTAAGTTATCATCTTGCATTTCTTCTATGATTTTATTTAATCTATCATACATT
Organism: Bacillota bacterium; assembly: GCA_023387245.1. Classification (GTDB taxonomy): domain Bacteria; phylum Bacillota_I; class Bacilli_A; order Erysipelotrichales; family Erysipelotrichaceae; genus DUUI01. The sequence continues at coordinate 9,802 of JAEWIH010000075.1, forward strand.
TCTTTAAAAGTTTGATTTTTATTCATTTTCTTTCACCTTAATTACTTTATCGAAAAATTTAATTTCAAAAGTTTTATTTAAATCTAAATTTTGAGCAGATTTTATAATTTTATTATTTTGATAAATAATAGTATAACCTTTTTTTAAAATATTATTTGGATTATTAGAATTAATTAACATTTTAATATTTTCTAATTTTAAAAATAAATTAGTATACTTATGCTCAAATGATAATAATTTTTCTTTAAATAATGATAATGAATTATTATAATAATTCATATTTTTATTTATTAATAAAAATAGTTGATTTTTATGGATCATTAAATTGTTAATAAGCCTATTTTTATGGCTAACAATTATCGAATTAAATAAAGATTTAAGCTTATTATGATATATAATATGTGAATTAATTTTATTTTTAATAATGTGCTTTAATTCTACATTAATCATATTCAAATTAGATAAAATTTGTTTTTGATTAGGCAATATACTAACAATAGCAGCAGTTGGAGTAGCTTGTCTACAATCGACAATATAATCAACAACGGTTTGATCTTTTTCATGACCAATACCACTAATCATTGGTAATTTACGATTATAAATCGCTTTTGCTACTTCAAGTTCATTAAATAACATTAAATCTTCAGCATTTCCCCCACCTCTAGCAATAATTAATAAATCACAATCGGAATTATTTGCTAGTTCAATACTATTACATAAATCCCAAATATTATTAACATTTTGCATAGGAGCATCAAAACATTCAAATTCAACTAATGGCCATAATTCTTTAATTTTATAAATAATATCATTATAGGCATCAGATTGATATTTAGTAATTATCCCTATTTTATTAGGAAATTCAGGAATTTTGATTTTTTTTAAATCATAACCTAAATCTTTACATATTTTTAAATTCTTAGCAAATAATTGATTAACTGTATCTTTACTATAAATATGCACTTTTGAAACAATTAATGACATACTACCATTAACAGCATATAAATTTAGATTTCCTAATACTAAAACAATACTACCTTCTTGTATCAAATTAGTATTTTCAATAGCACTATAATTAAAAATACTAGCATGGATTAATCCATTATTTACTTCATTGCCCTTAGAATCAATATTTTTAAGATCGAAATATAAATGTTTTTTATTTTTTGATAAGCTAACAACTTTTCCAAATACTCGAATATTATTCAATGATATTTCATTTTTAAAAAAGTAATTAATATGATCAATTAATAAGCTCACACTATATACATTTTTACTCATATGTCTAATAGTTTATCTAGTGTACCATTAATTAATTTATATGTATCATCATCTTCCCCAAATTTTTTAGCCAATTCAACACATTCATTAATAATAACAGTTTTAGGAGTCTTTAAAATAATAACTTCTCCACATGCTAATAATAAAATAGATTGTGATATATATCCCAAACGATCAAATGTCCAATTATTTAAATTATCATTAATTAATTCGATTAAATCATCCTTATTTAATCGAACATAGTTAAAAACTTTTTCAAATTTATCACATATTTCTTGATTAAAATTGTTAGTTAACAATGCTTGATACATTGTCATTAAAGCATCTTGTCTTTTCTTACTTATCATATATATTCCTTTTCTACTAATATTTTATCATAAAATTAATTAATTTATAAAACGTTGTAGCTAATTTTTACTACAACGTTTTTAAGAGATAATTTATATTGAAAATTATTTTTTAGGAACTCTAAATCCAACAACAACAATATCAACTTGATCAGCATCAATATCAGTCATTTGTTTTATACTAGAAGCCACCTTGCTTTGTAATTGTCTAGCTAATCTATCAGCATTATGTCCAAAATCAACTTTAATTTCACAGCATAATTTTAATAAGCCATTTTTATCTAAATAACAATTAATTCCTTTTTTAAAATTAGAATTATTTAAAGTACATCCTTCCTCATCATGACAAACTATTTCAGCAATACTAACAAAAACACTTTTGTTAATTGAAATAGTTCCCATATCATTATTAATAATAAAATTATTTAATTCTTGTGCCATATCTATACCTCTTCATAATTTTAAACATTGTATTTAATTTTGTCAAATCGATTTCTTAAATATTTTGGATAATGATTTTTAACAACATTATCAACAACTTTAACAGGTCCTAATTTAATACCATTATATGCAATAGTATAATATCCATTATTATAATTTTTAGACAATGTTTGCCCATTTAAATATAAATAAGTTTCTTCTAAATTTAATTCAATAATAGGCCATTGTTCTCTTAATGATCTTAAATATAAATCATCATCTAACAATGGATTATAATATGATTTTAATTTCTTTATTCTATCAAGATTAAAATTACAACTATCACTATTATTTTTCCTTTTTAATAAACAAATAAAACCACCTTCACCAAAATGAAAAGGATAAAATCTTAAACAAAATTTTCCAATATCTCTATATCCTCTAAATGCTTCATAAATTATTGGAATTTCAATAATTTCAAAATCATTACGCATCTTCAAAACTTCTTCAATAACTAATTCATTTTCAATAATATTAAATGTACATGTACTATATACTAATAAATCTTTACAACAATCTAAAGCCGCATTTAATAATTCAACTTGTAATTTATGTAATTTATTAATCCTATTTATACTATATTGTTTTTTCCAATCTATAAATCTTCGATATAACGACTCGCCAGAACATGGGACATCTAAAATAACTTTATTAAAATATAATGGTAATTTTTGAGACAAATTAATTATCTCTTCATTTGTAAAAGCTACATTATTTTGAGAAAGTTTTAATATATTTTGTCTTAAAATTTTGCTACGATTAATATCAATTTCATTACACAATAAAAAACCCGTTTTTATTTTATCCAACACCATCCCGCTTTTACCACCAGGAGCACTACAACAATCTAAAACATAATCATCTTCTTGTATATTTAATACATTTACAACATATCCTGCACTAACATCTTGACCATAGACAACACCACCATGATAGTAAGGATGTTGACCAATAGAAGTATTATTTTTATAAAAAAAAGTATTATTATGAAGCAGTGTTTGAGATAAATTAAATGTTTTTATTAATTCTTCAAAAACTAAGGGCTGTAATTTAGATTGATTAATCCGAATACTTCTAACTCTTTCTTGTTCTAAAGAATTAACTAATAATTGAATTTGTTGATCATTTAATAAACATTTTAAAGAATCAATAAATAATTGGTTCAACATTATTAAATATCTCTCTTGTCATCTTTTTATCTAAATTAAGTTGTTTAACTAATGCCTCTTTATTTTCGAATTTAAAAGTTGGGCGAATATATTTTACAAAATATAAGTCAATATTTTCGCCATAACAATATTTATTAAAATCTAATAAATGAGCTTCTATAGAAATTCGACGAACATAATTAAATGTTTCATTATGTCCAATATTAATCATAGCTGGATAAAGTTGATTATCATGGATAGCATATCCAGCATATACCCCTTCATGAGGAATATGATATTTAGCATCAGGAGCTAAATTAGCAGTAGGAAATCCGATTAATCTACCCTGCTTATTACCCGGAATAACACTACCAGATAATTTATATGGTCTAGATAATAAATATTTAGCTAAATTAAAGTCTTCTTCAGTTAATAGTTGTTTAATCCTACTAGATGATACTTTGTCTCCATAATATTCAACTTTTTCAACAATACATATATCACAATTTAAAAATCTTTCTAAAGTATGCGCATCGCCTTTGGCATCTTTTCCAAATTTAAAATCATAACCACAAGTTAAATGGGCAATGTTTAAAGGTTTTAAAATCCAATCAATAAATTCTTCCGGTTCTAAATTTAATAATCTTTTACTAGTCTTAACAACAATTAAATAATCTAAACCAAAAGATTGACACAAATTAACTTTATCATTAAAAGCAATTAAATGTTTCCTAACTCGTGGAAAATGAAAAATATCATAAGGATCCGGATCAAAAGTAATCATAGCTTTTTTGTATTCATCTTTTAAAGTATCAATTAAATGTTGATGTCCTAAATGAATACCATCAAAAAAACCAATACAAGCACTTAATTTATGAGGTATTGGTACCATTGATTCCATTGAAACAAAATATACTCTCATTAAAATAAACCTCGTTCCATAACAAATAATTTATCATTGCTTCTTGTATAAACAGCTACAACTTGTCGTTTATACATAATAAAAACACGATCATTTTTACAATTAAGTATTAAAGATTTTCCATGATAAATATCATTAATATTCGTAATTTCTATTTTTTCTAAATCAATTAAATAATTTTCAAATTTTAAAATTTTATCATTAATATTATTAATATCAATATTTAATTCAATAGCATCTGACAATTTAAAATCTCCAACTTCAGTTCTAATTAAACTAGCCATAGTTGCACAAGTATTAAGTTGTTCACCTATCCACTCACAAATTGATCGAATATAAGTACCAGCACTAACAGTTATTTCAAATTTAATAATATCATTATCAAAAGATATTAAATTAATTTTATAAATTGTAACAGATTGATATTGTTTTTCAACTTCAATATTTTTATGATAATATTCTAATAATTTTTTGCCATTAACTTTTTTAGCAGATACTAAAGGTATCGGCAAAATTGTTACAGTTAATAATTTATTTAAAACATGCTGAATTTGTTCGCTATTTATTTTTTTAAAAGAATGGTTTTCAATAACATTCCCCCAAATATCCCCAGTATCAGTTTTAATAAATAATTTACATTCAGCAATATAAGTTTTTATATTAGTATTAATATAAGGCAAAATTTTAGTTTTATTAATAATACAAACTAATAAACCAGTCGCATTTGGATCTAGTGTTCCACAATGGCCAAC
>JAEWIH010000079.1 GCA_023387245.1 Bacillota bacterium
TTTTCTAAAAATGAAATTAAGAGCAAATTTATTGAAATGGGTGTTTCTGAAGTTAATGCCGAAAATTTATCGATTAAAGTCAAAGAAGGCAAGTTGTTGGATTCTATGAAAAAAGAATATGAAAATATGGAACCAACAATTGTTGAAGAAAATGCTGATTTTAGGTATGAAATATATATATATATATATCCTGATGGTTCTGTTAAGGAATTACGAGTTTCTAGACCTAGTACAATTTTAGACGGAATGTTGAGTGGTGGAAAGTGGTATGCTGGAACAGGGTATTTTGTATGGTCAGGAGTAAAAGTTTTTGCAAGTTGGGGTGTTGTTACTGCTACTTTTTATGCTGATATTGAGGGGACTTCAACTACTGGAAAAATAAATAGAGTTTATGATTATGGCGTAACTGTGATGGGAGGGACTTATAGTGATGCTATTTTATCAATAGCTAGAAATACTGCTACAGATAGTAATCCAGCTGAAGCAAAATTATTTTTTTCGGCGACTGCCGTTGGCAATTTTGGACAATCTACATTTTATTTAAGATTGTATGTACCGAAAGGAGAAGGTGCATATGCTAAATTTTCAATGCCTAATTAATGAGAAGGGAAATAAAGATTTATGAATGATATTTTTGCTTTATCTGCACAGTTACCATATATTGTATATGTAAGAGAAATATTACTAATAGTATTAATACTTGTTTCTATTGTTTATGTTGTTTTGAAGATTTTGAATAAAAGATAATAAAAATTGATTTAATATTTGGGTTAAATTCAATGATTGATAAGGATTAATTTCTGTGTTGTTTAGGAGTTAATCCTTTTAATTTGTTATTAAATTTTTTTCTATTCTTAAAATAATGATAGACTTTACATTGCTAAGTTTGTTATAATATTATTAATAATGAAATATTACATAGGAGGAAGTTCAAATGAAATTTTCTTTAAGAAAATTGATAATTGCTTTAGTTGTAGCGATTATGTTAGTTGGTTGTGGTCAAAACTCTACTCAATCAACATCTACTGGTTCTGCAACTGAATGTAAGGTAAGAATCGGTTTAGTAACTGATACAGGTGGTGTTGATGATAAATCATTTAACCAATCAACATGGGAAGGAGTTCAACGCTGGGCTAAAGAAGCGAATGCAGAACATTGTATTAAATATTTACAATCTAATGCGGATGCTGATTATGTTCCTAACTTATCACAACTTGTTGATGATAAATATGATTTAATTATTGCGACTGGATATTTGTTCCAAAAGGCTATTGATAAAGTTTCTGCGGACAATCCTAAAGCTAATTTCTTATTTATTGATGGTCAAAGTTCTTCTCCAAATGTTGAAGGGGCACTTTTTAATGCTGAGCAAGGTTCTTTCTTAGTTGGTGTTGCTGCTGGTGCGGTTGCTACAGAAAATGGTTCTAAAAAAGTAGGATTTATGGGTGGTATGGAAGGCGAACTTATTGGTGCTTTCCAAGCTGGTTTTGAGCAAGGTGTTTTAGCTGCTTGTCCTGATTGTACTATTTATGTTGATTATGCTAATTCATTTAATGATGATGCAATTGGTCAACGTTTGGCTGCTAAACAATATGATTTAGGAGCAACAATTATTTTCCAAGCTGCTGGTCAAGCTGGTAATGGTGTAATTAAAGAAGCTAAAGAGCGTAAAACTGTTTGGGCAATTGGTGTTGACCGTGACCAATATGAAGATGGTAAAATTGGTGATAAGTCGATTGTTTTAACTTCGATGTTAAAGCGTGTTGATATTGCTGCTTATACAGCTTCTAAAGATATTGCTGCAGGTACATTTAAGCCTGGGGTTAAAGTATTTGATTTACATAGTGATGGTGTTGGTGCTGAATTAAGTACTGATCGTAATTTAAGTGAATCAATTATTAAATTAGTTAAAGAGTTTGAAGCTAAAATTAAATCTGGTGAATTAAAAGTTGACGCAAAACCAAAGATTGCTAATGGTAAGACTAATAAATAATTTAATTATTTAAGTTTTATTTGTTAATTAAAGGGGGTATTTTTATCCCCTTTTTGAAAATATAATGATGAGAGGTGATTTGGTGGAATATGCAATTGAGATGCTGAATATTACTAAAGATTTTGTTGGTATTCGGGCTAATGATAATGTAACTTTAAAAGTAAAAAAAGGTAGTATTCATGCGCTTTTAGGCGAAAATGGGGCTGGTAAATCAACTTTAATGTCGATTTTATTTGGGCTTTATCAACCGACTAAAGGTATAATTAAAATAAATGGGAAAGAAGTAAAAATTACTGATCCCAATGTTGCGAATAATTTAGGTATTGGTATGGTTCATCAACATTTTAAATTAGTCGAATGTTTTAGTGTTGCTGAAAATATAATATTAGGTAATGAACCAGTTAAGCATTTTGGTATTATCGATTATAAAAATACGATTGAAAGAATTAAAGATTTGTCTAAACAGTATGAGCTCTTTGTTGATCCTTTGGCTAAAATTCAGGATATTAGTGTTGGGATGCAACAACGGGTAGAGATTTTAAAAATGTTATATCGGGATGCTGATATTTTAATTTTTGATGAACCGACTGCTGTTTTAACTCCTCAAGAAATTGAAGAATTGATTAAGATAATGCAAAATTTAAAGAA
>JAEWIH010000090.1 GCA_023387245.1 Bacillota bacterium
CTAAGATTGGGATAGTTGATTATGATAATAGTAAACAGAGTGAGTATATTTTAAGGTCGTTACAGAAAAATGAGCGTTATAAGTTTTATAATAATCTTAATGATAAAGAATTAAATTATTATATTGAGGATCAAAAACTTGAGGCTATTGTTAAAATAGATAAAGATTTTGGTAGTTCTGTTGTTAGGGGTGAGCCTAAAAAAATTGAGCTTATGTATAATAATGCTTCAGCGGCAACGGCTTGGCTAAAAAATGATATAAATTATCTTGTGGATAGACTTCAATTAGTGGGGCAAGTTAGCCAGGGAGATGAGACTATATATGATGATATTTTGTTAAAGTCTCAAAATAATGAATTTGTTGTTAATCTATATGATATTGAGGATGAGTCTATTGGTATAAGTGTTGTACTTAGAGCAGTAGGACTATTAGTAGTATTAATGATAACGTCGACTTCTATATTGGTTGAGCAAATATTGGCTGATAAATATTCTGGGGTTTTAGGTAAAATAAAGCTTGCTGCTTCAGACTATTGGGCTTATTTGGCTTCTATGATGTTGATTGGGGTGATAATAGTTGCTGTTGAGACTATATTGATTCAAATTGGTATAGTGGTAATAGGGATTAAAATGGGTATTCCGATTGTTCATTATATGTTGGCTATTTTTAGTTTTGGTTTGTATTGTGTTGGATTGGCGATATTTATTGGTGCGGTTTGTAAAAATAATATTACGGCTCAGAGTTTGAATAATATATTTAATGTTCCTTTTGCGATGTTGGCGGGGTGTTTTTGGCCGTTGAGTCTTATGCCTGATTATATGCAAAAAATAGGTGAATTTATTCCACAAAATTGGCCTTTAGCAGCAATTTCGGCTATCCAAAATAATAATAATTATGGTGATTATTATGGCTATATTTTTAGACTTTTGATTTTATCGATTTTATTATTGGTGGCCGGGGCGATTATAATGAATAAAAAAGGTAATTGTGTGAAGTAAAAAATGGGAGATTTAAATGGAGAATTTTATTAGTCTTAGTCTTAGGGATGATGAATGGGAGTTTAGTTATATTGATCATGATCGTCAAATAGTTAGGGCAATTGTTATTGATGATGATAATAATTTTTATTTTTTACGTTTAATTAGAAATGATATTTTTGGTAATGCTCAATTAATTGAGAGTGCTGGTGGTGGTGTTGAGGATGATGAAAATTTAGAAGAGGCAATTATTAGAGAGTTGCGTGAGGAGTTGGGTGTTGAAGTTGATATTATTACTAAATTGGGAGTAGTGTCTGATTATTATAATTTAATTCATCGCCATAATATAAATCATTATTTTTTGTGTAAAATAAAATCTTTTGGTGAGTGTAATATGACTGATGCTGAGATTAATGATTTTCATTTGTCGACATTGAAATTGAGTTATGAAGAGGCTATTAGTGAGTATGAAAGGGCTAGAGAGTTTAAATTGGGTAGATTAATTGCTAGTAGAGAGTTGCCGATTTTAGAATTGGCTGGTAAAATATTATTGTTTGATTGATTATTGAATTAAAAAACACATATTATAAAAGTTGTTATTAATAAATAAAATAATAACTTTTTATTTTGTTTGAAAAAATATCATAATAGTGTATACTATAGTTTACTTAAAAATAAATATTTTTTTATTAAGTTCATAATGAAAAAAAAAAACAACTACAATATATTTTGTATTATTGTGATTATTTATAAAAATAAAGGGGAAGGACATGTATAAAAATAAAATTATCATATTGTTTATGACAATATTTTTACTAATTGGTATATTGCCGACTAATCCTTATTTAAATAGAAACATTAATGCTAATAATGTTTCTTTTGATGTTGGTATTAAGGTGATTAGGGAGGATGGTAGTAATGATACTTACTATCCGAAACCGTTTGCTAGATTTAATGGTGGAGTAATAAATGCTACTAGTGCTCCTAAAATACCTGGATTAGAGTTTGTTAGGGCTTATGTTAGGGATATTGGTAATAGAACCAATGTGTCTATTACAAGTGCTACATATCGGGAAATTGGTAAGAAAAAACCTCTGAAGAGAGTATTTATTAAAATGGCTAATACTCAGGATGATGGTGTGGAGACGTCATATACATGGGTTGATACAAGAAATGGTGATGCTCCAAAAGGTCGTGTAGGTGTTACGGATAAGATTTTCTTTGAATATTATGAAACAGCAGAAATTTATAAAGTAAATTATTCTGGTGATAATGAGAATGTTTTTATTTATGGTCCTCGTTATGTTCAGAGAAATAAAAAGGGTGATACTAAAGTTACTTTTAATGTTTCTACTCCGCGTTCTAATAATCAAACAATATTAAATGGTAATAGTAATTCTGCACCAATAGCTAATAATGTAAGGGTTATTCGTGATATTTCTACTGCTAGTAGAAAAGTATTAACGTATGAGGCTACTATAACAGGAAATTCTAACTTTTATGTAAGAGCAACACGACCAGAACATTTTAAAGTTGATAGTTCACAAAGACCAAGTGGGATTAATGATTGGTATGGTAAAGCGATACAAGAAGCTGGAAAGCAACAAAATCAAATCAATGGAACACTTATGACACTTGACTATTCTCATGTGAATTCAAATGTGGGAAACACACTATTTGAGTGGCAAAAAAAACGAGTTGAACCAGGTGGAACTGTTAGTTTTAAAATATTCCAACATCGTCTTGCTTGGGCAGCGCCTAATACTGGAAAATATACATTTACTACGTGGCTTACCTCTGTCGGAGTAAACGGCCATCAATTTGGTGTGCAACAACCATTGGCACGTTTTGGGCCAAGTAAATATCTTACTGGACAATATGGAAATCCTGATAGTATACCTCATTTAAGACCGCCATATTATGATCAAAATAAAGGTGTAGTTTTACATGAACAAATATCTAGTTTTTTTGCTAAATCTGAAGGATGGAATGTAAAACAACCTCATTGGTGGAATACTGAAGCAATTTTCCAAGGAAATGATAACGATTATTGGGCTTATTATGATAAGATTATAAACAGGCATGTCATTGGACAATATAAGACATATGTACCTGAACATGGTCCTTTGGCTGGTTCTAGAATTACTATTACAATTGTTGATGCTAAACCTTCAGCATATAATGGTGCACTGGCAACTTGGAATTGGGATTCAAATGGTAGTATTATAAACCTTCGAAGAGGTGCTACAACCCAAAAAAATCATAATATGAGATTTAGTGATGATAATTGGAATGCTGGTCGCTATAATTCATTACGTTTAGCATACGATGTAAAAATAGAAAATGTAAATACTGATTTAGATATTTCAACTGAGTGGGTATCGTCTACTTCAAAAATTGGTAACTATTTAAACTACGGTGTTGAAAATATGAAAGTGGCTGCTACTAAGGTTGGAGATGCAGAAAGAAGTAGAGTTGAAGCAATTTCTCCTTTAACAGCAGTTCAAAATAGGAAACTAAGTTTTGTAAAAATACCAGATGGTGGAACATGGATAGATGGACCTGCTTTACTTGGTACTAAGCGGAGAAAAGTTACTAACGGTGTAGATATAGTAGAATCACCTGATCCAATTATATGGTTTAAGGGTGATGTAAAAAATGGTTATATTAATCCACGATACGTTGATGAAACTTTGGCTAAAGTACATAATGGTATTGACCAAACAAATTTTACGAAAGCAGATGATTCTGATGGTTTTTCTGTATGGCAACCGACTTTCGCATTTGGTGCTTCTGAAGTTGATAGTGGATATGCACATTCATTTGCTTCTATGAATGTTGTTGGTGTTAGAGCACAGTTATTACAAATACCTGTAGACTATAATGTAAATGGTGGTGAGGTCCCTAATCAATCTGCACTATTTCCAAATAAACAACAATCACTTCGCAATCCAAAATGGCAATATAATGTAGAAGGTAATCCTGTTATTCACGTACCAAATATTGTGCCTAAAGCTGCTAATCCAAATGAAACATTCTTATATTGGGATTTATCAGTGGCTAAAGATGGGCGAGAAACTAGATTAAATCAAAAAATCTTCCCTGGAGAAGATATTGATATAAGAAAATTAAAGAAATTTGATAATACAGGAAATTCAACTGAAGTAAGATTAAATAATAAAATTGGTAATCAGTTAGTAGATGAAATAAAATTAAAGGCAATTTATACATCTAATTCAGTGCGAGATGCTTCTGTGTTTAAAGTGGAGCATGTATTAAAATCTGCTGATGGTAGTAGACAATATACTATGCATGATGATGAAATATCAAAACATTCATTCCCATTTGTTAGTGTATTTGGGGCATATGGATCTTTAAAAGATGATAGTAGTAATGAAAATGGTTTTTTCAAAAGATTAGCTCCAATGACAATTAAAGTAAAATTGAATGATAATACTACTAAAACATTTAAGCGTGTTGAAACAGATGATCAAGAATTAATTGCTGGTACATCTGATAATATTTTGGCGTATAATGTTACTGGTATTAGTATTGAATATCGTGAAATTGATAATGTCATCCCAAATGAAAATGGTAATACTCCTAATCCATATCCTGCAGATTATATATCACTTAAATTCATTCCTGGTACTCATGGTACATTTGAAAATAATGGTGGTAAAGTTCAAACTACTGAATATTTTGTAAATAAAGTTGCTAATCCACGAGTACAATTAGGAAATGTAGTAGATACTAATTCAAAAATAAAAAGACCAATCATTACTATCAAAAATGATAGAAATACTGATTTTAGGGCTATAGATGCTTATAGTTATAATAGTGGAAATAAAGTATATAATCCAAAAGATACTACTCATCAAAAATATACAATTGGTGATGGTGGTACTTTTAAAGATGCTGAAAACACTTTAACTCAACTATATTTACCAATACCTCAAAAACCAACTTTCTTAAATAATATAGATATTGAGTCTGTTATTTCACAAAGAACTGAAGAAACAGATAAAAAACATACAAAAGTTTTATTAGTAGTTAGTGATAATGGTGATAAGTTTGTAAAAGAGAATGGTACACTAGATGCTAATGTTTCAAATGGTACTAATCTTGTTGGAACTTATGAAAATGGTAAAGTTAAGTTTGATATAGATACTAAACCAAATAAACAAGCATTTATTAATAGTCTAAAGGGTAAACCTTTAAAAGTAAGAATTCAGAAATATGATGATACTGGAAAATTGATTAATGGTGCTTATACTGAGAGTCCATTATCTGATAAT
>JAEWIH010000001.1 GCA_023387245.1 Bacillota bacterium
ACATCTTTTAAAACTGTTTCTTCAAACAATTGAGCTTCAGGAAATTGAAAAATCAAACCAACTTTTTGTCTTAGTTGTTTAGTTTTTTTAGTTTTTTTATTGGCTATAATTTCAAAATCATCAACTATCACACTACCGCTTGTAGGTTTCAATAAACCATTTAAATGTTGAACTAAAGTTGATTTACCACTCCCTGTCTTTCCAATTAAGGCTATAATTTTATTTTTAGGCAAAACTAAATTAATATCATTTAAAGCTTTAAAAGAAAAGCGACTATTAGTCAAGTATTCAAAATTTAATTTTTCGATTTTAACTGCCATATTTGTTTAATAACATCATCAAGCAACAAACTCGGCTTAATGTCTAATCCCCTTTCTTTTAATTTTAAGCTTAATTTTAAAGCAAACGGTAAATCTAAATTGTTGTCTAATAGTAATTGTGGATGATTAAATATTTCTAAAACATTATCATTCATAATTACTTCACCATTATTTAAAATAATAATTTTATCAGCATAAACAATTTCTTCAATATCATGAGTAATTGAAATAATAGTAGGACGTTGATTTTGATGTATTTGTCTTACTAATTTATTAATCCGATCTTTACCTAAAGGATCAAGCATCGAAGTAGCTTCATCCAAAATAATGACTTCAGGATTTAGTGCTAAAGTAGTAGCCAACGCAATTCTTTGTTTTTGACCTCCAGATAATTTAGTTGGTTCATGATTAATATATTTCAACATATTAACATCAGCTAATACTTTATTAATAATTTCAGGCATTAGCTTAGGATCGATATTTCTATTTTCTAATCCAAAGGCAATATCATCAGCTACTGTTGCCCCAATAAATTGATTATCAGGATTTTGAAATACTATCCCACATTTATTTCGGAATTGATGAATATTTTTAGAATTAATAATTTCATTATTATATAAAACTTCTCCTTCATCGGGTGTTAATAAACCGATTAAAATTTTAGCTAATGTCGATTTACCGGAACCATTATGTCCAACTATACAAACATATTGCCCCGAATCAATAGTAAAAGACACATTTTTTAATGTGCTATTTTTATTAGATTTATCATAACAAAAAGAAATGTTTTTAAATTCAATACTCATAATTTTATACTCAAAAATGACAATCATTACTGATTGTCAATAATTTTATTTAATAGAACAAGCTTCCTCAACAGTTTCAGAAGCATCATCTAATTTTTTTTCTAATTTAGACAAAACGCCATCAACTTTATTCGCAACTTCGTCAACAGCTTTATGAATTTTGCCATCGATTTTTAAAATAAATTCATCGCCTGCTTCTTTTCTACGCTTATATTCACTATAAGCTAAATAGCCTAAACCTGCCAATGCAGCTAAACCTAATAATTTTTTCATTTCTTTTCGCTCCTTTTCTATCTATATTGTATCAAAAAAAAATAAAATATTCATCTATTTATGCTCAATAGTCATTAATCCATCACCTAATGACAATATTTTAACATTAAATCTAGTATCTTTTTGGATATTTTCAACAAAATTATGTAACTTTTTAATCAATGATTTAGTTTTAAGAGATACATTGTCATCATCAATTTTAAGATCATGAAAATAAATATTATCTATAAATATTATGCCGTTAGTATTTAAATATGGTAAATAATGATCTAAAAAAGCTTGGTTTTGAGCTTTCGCAGCATCAAAAAGCATTAAATCATATTTTTTATTTGGATAATAATTCAATCCATCTTCATAAATAAGTTTAATCTTTTTATCATTAAAAAGTAAAACATTTTCTCTAGCAATTAAATGGCGATCTAAATCGCGCTCCAATGATTCAATATGATTAATTAAGCTGTTTTGGCTAAAATATAATGTCGAATAAGCAACACATGTACCAATTTCTAACATATATCGATACTGCCGTTGATTAATAGTTTGACAAATATAATTTAGAGCTTCATCATACATAATTGGATATTTTTGACTTAAACACCAATTACGATAATCTAATAAAGTATTCATATATATAAAAAGCACATTTCTGTGCTTTTAAACAAATTCAATTTGTGCCATTTCGCTAGCATCGCCACGGCGTTGTACAGTTTTTAATACTCTAGTATAACCACCATTACGAGTAGTATATTTTGGACCTACTTCATCGAATAATACTTGTAACGCTGTTTTGTTATCTTTATTTCTAGCATTAAATAAAATTTGTGCAGCTTGACGACGGGCAGCCAAATCATTACGCTTAGCAAGAGTAACTAATTTATCAGCCACTGTCCTAAGTTCTAGTGCTCTTTTATGAGTAGTAGTTATTTTACCATGCAATACAAGTGATGTCGCAAGATTACGTAACATAGCTTTACGATGAGCAGCTAAAACTCCTAGTTTACGATTTTTCATACATCATTTCTCCTCTAGTTATAATCATAGCCTTTAAAACCAAGACCTAGATCACCTAATTTATCTTTCACTTCTTTTAATGATTTTTTACCTAAATTACGAACTTTCATCATTTCATCTTCACTCTTTTGAGTCAATTCATCCACCGTCGCAATTCCTGCTCTTTTCAAACAATTATAAGAACGCACTGATAAATCTAAATCTTCAATCATCATAGAAGATTTTGGTTTATCATAACCATCAATATTTGGCTTAATTACAGAATCTTGACAAGCCACTTCAGTTTCTAATTCAGCAATTAAATTAAAATAATCGCTTAATATTTTAGCAGCCTGAGCTAAAGCTCTTTGAGGCGTAACCGATTCATCTGTCCATACTTCAACAATTAATCTATCATATTGAGTAGTAGTTTTAAAACTAGCAGACTCAACAAGATAAGTAGCTCTTTGAACTGGCGTATAAATTGAATCAGTATAAATTGTACCAATTCCTTGTGTCAACTCTTTATGTAATTGTTTATTAGTTTCTTGGGAAACATAACCACGACCATTTTTTACTTTAAATTCAATATCAAGATGACCTTTTTCAGACAATGTCGCAATTTTTAAATCAGGATTAACAATAGTAACACCGGCAGGCACTTTAATATCACCCGCAACAACTACTTTAGGTCCTTGTTCATGAAGACGCAATGTATAAGTATCATCATCATCTATTTTCATGATTAATTCTTTTACATTCAATAAAATAGTAGTTACATCTTCTTTAACACCAGTAATCGAAGAAAATTCATGAGCAACACCATCGATTTTTAAAGAATAAACAGCAGCACCAGGTAATGAAGACAATAACACTCTTCGCAGTGCATTACCTAAAGTATGCCCAAACCCTCTCTCTAAAGGCTCAATTACAAACTTGCCATAATTTTTAGTTTCGTCTAATTCTTTGATTTCAAACTTAGCTCTTTCAAATTGTTGCATTCAAGCACCCTCCTTTATTCCAATTAACCACGAGGTCTCTTTGGTGGACGGCATCCGTTGTGTGGAATTGGTGTATTATCATTAATCGCAGTAATTTCTAAACCTGCTACTTGTAAAGAACGAACAGCAGATTCACGACCAGGACCAGGTCCTTTCACAGAAACTTCAACACTCTTCATACCATGATCAACAGCAGCCTTAGCAGCAGCTTCACTAGCTTGTTGAGCAGCATATGGAGTTGATTTTCTTGATCCTTTATAGCCCAATGCTCCCGCAGAAGACCAAGCAATTACATTACCATGTTCATCACTAATTGTAACGATTGTATTGTTAAAAGTTGAATGAATATGAGCAACACCCTTCGCTATATTTTTACGCACACGACGTTTACGTGTAGTTTTTGCGTTTTTTCCTTTAGCCATATTTATACTCTCCTATCCGTTATTTCTTCTTATTAGCCACTGTACGGCGTGGACCTTTACGAGTTCTCGCATTAGTCTTAGTTCTTTGACCACGAACCGGTAGACCTTTACGATGACGGATACCCCGATAAGAACCTATTTCCATCAAACGTTTAATATTAAGTGTTACTTCACGACGTAAATCACCTTCGATTTTCATCGTATTTACAATGTTACGAATAGCATTTACTTGTTCATCACTTAAATCTTTAACACGAATATTGCCATCAACATTCGCTTCTTTTAATACTTTTTGAGCTGTAGGCAACCCAATACCATAAATATATGTTAACGATACTTCAACTCGTTTATTACGAGGAATATCAACACCAGCAATCCGAGCCATATTTCATAATCTCCTTTATATTACCCTTGACGTTGTTTGTGCTTAGGGTTTTCACAAATAATCATTACGCGCCCTTTACGTTTAATGACGCGACATTTATCACAAATTGGTTTAACAGACGGTCTAACTTTCATGTTACCTCCTTATTTATGTCTATATGTAATTCGGCCACGTGTTAAGTCGTATGGAGATATTTCCACCGTGACACGATCACCTGGTAAAATGCGAATGTAATGCATACGGATTTTACCAGAAACGTGAGCCAAAATTTCGTGCCCATTTACTAATTTTACCTTAAATTGCGCATTAGGTAAAGTATCTTCAACAATTCCTGTTATTTCAATAACATCTTGTTTAGCCATTCATTCCTCCTATGAATCTAAAGTGGTCAATATTTCATAACCCGTTTTAGTAACAACAACCATATGCTCAAAATGAGCAGTAATTGAACGATCTTTCGAAACTACACTCCAACCATCGGCCAATACTTGAGTAGAAGGTCTACCTAAATGAACCATCGGCTCAACACAAAAAGTCATACCTTCTTTTAAAATTAAACCTCGACCAGCAACACCATCATTTAAAACAGCCGGATCTTCATGCAAATTACGACCAATACCATGACCGGAATAATCTAGGGGTATTCCAAATCCATACGGCTTAATTGTTTGACCAATCGCATACGAAATATCGCCTATCCTAACACCAGGTTTAATTACCGACAAACCATTGAACAATGATAACTTAGTTACTTCCAACAACTGTTTAACTTTTTCATCAACATCACCTATCTCAAAAGTCCAAGCACCATCGCTATGATATCCCTTATAT
>JAEWIH010000022.1 GCA_023387245.1 Bacillota bacterium
GAATATAAGCCATAGATAATTCATCAATAATGAGTTGTTTTGCTTTAATATAGTCCTTAGATTTAATTAAAGCATCAATATCATTTAACAATGACTGATAGTAATTCATAAATAATTTACCTCAACTGAATTAATATTATCATATTTTCTTGCTTTTTTAAAATTATATGATAAAATATATTAGCAATGTGTCCCCGTAGCTCAATTGGATAGAGCACGAGCCTTCTAAGCCCGGGGTTGGGAGTTCGAGACTCTCCGGGGACGCCATTTATAAAAAGCTGATGTTTTAAAATGATTAATATCATTTATAGACACCAGCTTTTTATTTTAAAATCTAGCACGTTTACGTTTGCGTTTAGGTTTAATAATTAAAATCATTAAAATAATTAAAACAATTAAACTTAAATACCAATACCTAAACAAATAATATTTAATCATTCCTAAAATATTATTAACAAATATATTTTCCACTAAAGTCATATCACCTATCATAACGACTTTATCTAAATTATAAATAGTATAACTTCCAACCTTTTCATTAGCATATAAATCGTGTTTAATTGTCAAAATATCATCTTTAACTTCTAATAACGAATCATCAAAATTATATTCTATCCTCAAATTAGTAGCCTCATCATTACTTAAAGACAAAGATTCTAAATTAAAATCTATATTTATAGTTTGACTACTACCAATATCACCATTACTAACTAACCATTCATATTTAAAAGGAATAGAACGTTGATTATAATTATTGAAATAATAATTAGTAATATCATTAGCAGCCTGATAACGCCCTTCTTTACTTTTAGCACCATATACTAAAAATATTAATTCTTGACCTTGGTTTTTAGCAAACCCTAACAAATTATAGCCACTTTCATTAACAAATCCCGTCTTTAATCCTTTAGCATACTTGTTTCTTAACAAAAATTCATTATGAGAATTAAAACTCCATTTCCCACTTTCAGAATTATATTTCTTTAAAGACGACAATTTTTTAATTTCTGGATATTCAATAGCAGCTAAAGCGATTTTAATTAAATCGTCGGCAGTTGTATAATGATCAGGATCATAAAAACCATGAGCATTAACAAAAGAAGTCGCTTTCGTACCAATTTTATTTAATTTATCAGTCAATAAAGATAAAAATATTGGCATAGCCTGATCATATGTTAAATTTTTCTGATTAGAAAATATTCTCGCAATATTAACCGCCAAAACATTACCAGCATCATTACCACTAGCAATAATAAAACCAGCCATTAAATCATTAAAATTAACTTTATCTCCATAGCTTAATCCCATAATTGAAGAATATTTAGGAGTTTTTTGAATTTCCAATCCAACTTCAATTACAGTATTTGAAGGAATTATATCATATGCCAGCATAGCCACTGCCAACTTTGTAATAGAAGCCGGATAAATTTTAACATTTTGACTAGGACAATCTAAAAATCTTTTACTACCTACATCATATACACAATAATTTTTAACATCTAGATTCAATTTATTAAAAGCTGTAACTTGATTAAAATTAAATAAACATAAAATACAAATTAAACAAATATATAAAAACTTATTATTTTTCATAATCACTTCCTTTAAAAAATTGTACAGATATATCCGATAGGTCTAGTTTTGAAAACGATATTATAGCAAAAGAAGGTAGTGAACCATCACGATTATAACGCAATGATCCTGGATTAATAAAATAAATATCATCTATTTTTTTAAAAACCATCATATGAGTATGACCACTACAAACAATTTGACAATTATGTTTTTTAGCCAACTGAACTAATTCTTGTTCACGATTAAAATAAGAATTTAAATGTCCATGACAAACAAAAATTCTAATTCCAGCCACATTAACAATTAATTCATCCTCAAACCCATCATAATCATTATTACCACCAACAACATGCCAATCTTTTAATTCTATAGGAGTCATTTCGCTATCACCACAATGAATAAAAGCTATAGCATCATTTTTAAAAGCATTATAAATATTTTCTATCACTTTCCTTTTACCATGATTATCACTAACTACCACTACCATTGCCATGTTTTTATACCACCTAAATCTAAATTAAAAAATTTTTTTATTTGTTTTTGACAAATTGTTTTATCACCACTAGTCAATACTTCCATCTTAAAATCGCCACTAACTAACTGTCTATAATGATTAATCATCATTTCAATACCATCAACACATCGACAATTAAATGTTTTTTCAATTAAAGATTTAACTATCGGAAAATGTGTGCACCCTAAAACAATAATATCATAATCAAAATTAGAAACCTTATTTAATAAATATTCTCTAATTAAAAATTCTGACTCCATGTTTTCAATCATAGTTACTAATTTTTGAACCGCAATAGCATCACAATTTTCTAAATAATGATCATAAATTCGACTATTAACAGTCGCATTAGTAGCTAAAACTAGTACTTTATTAAAATTACCAGCATCTTTTATAGCCTTTAAAGTCATATCGATTACTGAATTTATTTCAATATCAGGATAAAGAGCTTTTAATTCATAAAAGGCGTTTACGGCTAAAGTATTACAACCAATAAAAACTTGATTTATATGTTGACTGCGAGCATAATCTAAAAACTTTTTACCTAATTCCAATAATTCTTTTTGATTTTTTATACCATAAGGATTGTTTTTTTGATCCAAACAAACAATCCATTTACCTAATAACTTATGATCAATAATTGCTTTCGCAAATGTCATTGCCCCTAAACCCGAATCAATAATCATTATTTTACTCATCATTCAACCTCATGACTCTGTATCCATTCATAAAAACTTGTCCCTATTTTAACACCTAATAAATCAATAAAAGCTTGTTTTGATTGTCCTCTAGCAATTTGTAATGTAACATATTTATCCAAAATTAATTTTTTACGCTTTTTACCAATCATAGGCGCATTATCTAAATATGATTTCGTCAAATTTTTATTCCTTAATTTTTTATGAAATTTTAAAGCAAACCGATGAACCTCATCTTGAATATTAGCAAGAAAAAAATATATAGCACTATTTCTATCCAACATATATTCATATCCATTATATAACAAATGATCACTATTATGATTATTATCTTTAACAATTCCAATAATCGGAATATTATAACCATAATTATTCATAACTTTAATCGCACTACTAACCTGTTCACTACCGCCATCAATCATAATAATATCAGGGAACTCGCTTTCATGTTTTAATAAATGTTGTATATGTTGATTTAGTAAACTAGCAATAGATAGTGGATCATTATTAATATTATCTAATAAATATGTTCGATATTTTTTTTTAACAAACTCACCATTTTCATACCTAACAATTACACCTCCAACAGCCATTCCGTGTATGTGTGAGACATCTAGCATTTCTATACTATTAACTTGCTTTATTTTTAAAATATTACTTAAATATGTTATTCCTTGATCATTAATAAAATGTTGGTGTTTAATTGACGATAATTGATTAGTTAAATATTCTCTAGCATTAATTAAAGCATTATCTAATAAATCTTTACCTTTACCTTTTTTATTATTTATAAAACCGCTATTAATTGAAGATAATAATTCTAAATCCAATTTAGAATTAATTAACATTTTATCACTAAAATCTTTATCTTGATAATACTGTAATATAAAAGTTAAAACTATATCTTCAGCTATCCCATTTAATGGATAAATTTTAGTAATTTTATCAACAATCCGACCATTTCTTATTA
>JAEWIH010000083.1 GCA_023387245.1 Bacillota bacterium
TATTACATTATTCTTACTTGTTTAATATTACTGGTCCTTCATATCGTATAAAAGATAAATTAAATTTGAACAAAAGTGAGGAATCTTAGCTGCACATTTTTGGGGAATTTCTCATTGACATTTATAACTGTAACAAATTGGACAAATTATCTTGACTTTTATAGGAGGTATTATATTTATAGGGAAACACAAAAAAGAACATTAGAAGTGAAATGAACCCAGTTATTTGGACGCTCAAATAATAGAGGTTCATTTTATTATGTCAAATTTTTACTATAAAATATTAAATACTTAATAGAAAATGTTATAAATTCAAATGTCAATAGTGATTTTTATTTTGTTTTGATTATAATTAATTCGAGAGGATTATATATGAAAGTAGTAGTTGATAGTTTTACTGGTTTATCGTGGCGTTTTGCTAGTCATTTGAAATATGATTGTATTAAAATAGCTGATATTGATTTAGCTAATTTCGATGAAAAATTCTTTTTAGTTACTCGTTGTTACGGTTTTGGAGAAATTCCCGATTCAACAATTAAATTATTAAGACGTTATTATTTAAATTGTGTTGGGGTTGCTGTTAGTGGTAACCGCAATTGGGGAAGTAATTATTGTATTGTTGGTGATAAAATAGAAAACATTTATAATATTCCGTGTGTTTGTAAATTTGAAGGGTCGGGATTTAGTAAAGATTGGCAAAAAGTAAATGAATTTATTGATGGGGTGGTTACTAATGCAAGAAAATGAAAAAATATCATTACAAATTCCTGAATGGATTTTGTTGAATAATCAAATTGTTGATGGCGATGGTCAAATTAATGATTTGAGTAAAGATAGAGAAGCGGCACATGCTTATTTTATTGGTGAGATTAATAAGAAAACTCAATTTTTCCATTCTTTGGAAGAAAAATTAGATTATTTAGTTAATAACGGATTTATTGAAGAAGCTTTTTTAAATAAATATTCTTTTGATGAAATTAAGAGCGTTTTTGATTATGCTTATAAACAAAAATTTAGATTTCCGACTTATATGGGTGCTTTTAAATTTTATAATGATTATGCGATGAAAAGTAATGATCGGGGCGTTTATTTAGAACGCTTTGAAGATCGTTTATCTTTTAACGCTCTATATCATGCTGATGGTGATATTGAAAAAGCACATCGCCTCATTAAGCATTTGATTGCTCAAGATTTTACTCCTGCCACTCCGACATTATTAAATACTGGTAAAAAAAGACGTGGTGAATTTGTTTCTTGCTTTTTATTAGAAATTGATGATTCATTGAATGATATTGCTAGAGCACAAGAATTTGCGATGCAGTTGTCTAAAATTGGAGGAGGCGTATCTTTACATTTAACTAATTTAAGGGCTAAAGGCGAATCGATTAAAGGTGTTGAAAATGTAGCTAAAGGTGTTGTTGGTGTTTGTAAATTGTTAGATAATGCTTTTAGATATGCTGATCAAATGGGGCAAAGGCCTGGAGCAGGTGCTGCTTATTTAAATATATTCCATCCAGATATTGAAGATTTTTTAAATACTAAAAAATTGAATGCTGATGATGATATTCGAGTTAAAACGTTATCGATGGGTGTGGTGATTCCTGATAAGTTTATTGAATTAGCACGGGCCGATAAGGATATGTATTGTTTTTATCCTAAAACTGTTAGTGATGAATATGGATTGCCTTATGGTGATATTGCTATTGAGATGGATAAATGGTATGACATTTTGTTAAATAATCCAAAAGTTCGTAAGAAAAAATTAAATCCTCGTAAATTGTTAGATATGATTGCTCAAGTTCAGGGGGAAAGTGGTTATCCTTATATTATGTTTAGTGATAATGTAAATAATGATAATCCGCTAAATAAACCAATTAAGTTTTCCAATTTATGTACCGAGATTTTACAGCCGACAGTTGTTAGTCATTATGCCGATTATGATGATCGTAGTAAAGATGAAATTGGTTTAGATGTTTCTTGTAATTTAGCTTCGGGCCATATGGGGAATATGATAGAGCATAATGCGATTAAAGAAACGGTATTTGCGGCGATGGATATTATGAATTCGGTTAGTGAAAAAACTAATATTAAATATGTTCCGGCTGTGGCTAAAGCTAATCGCTTAATGCGTTCTGTTGGCTTTGGGATTATGGGTCATCATGGTTATATTGCTAAAAATTATATCGCTTTTGGTAGTGCTGAAGATTTAGATTTAATTGATGTTTTTTTCAATATTGTAAATTATTATAGTTTATTGCATTCAATGGAAAAAGCTAAGGCTACTGGCGAAAGATTTTATGGTTTTGAAGATAGTGATTATGCTTCTGGCCAATATTTTAAAAATCGGGGTGCTATTTATCCTAAAACTGAGGTTGTAAAAGAAATATTTAAAGATATTTATATTCCTAGTGATGATGATTGGCGTGAATTACGAGATAATGTAATTGGTTTTGGTTTATATAATTCCAATCGATTAGCGATTGCTCCTAATGGATCGACAGCTTATGTAATGTCGGCTACTCCTTCGATTACTCCGATTAAACAGTTAATTGAAGAGAGAACATATGGTAATTCTAAAACATATTTTCCTGCTCCGGCTTTAGATAGTGCTTCTTTTATGTATGAGACTGCTTATCGGATTGATAAGTATAAAGTTATTGATGTTATTGCTACAGCTCAAAAGCATGTTGATCAAGGAATATCTTTTGAATTATGTATTACTAGTGATGTAACTACTAGAGAATTAGTTAAATTATATTTATATGCTCATCATATGGGTATTAAGACATTATATTATACTCGTACTCAAAAATTGAAGATTGAAGAGTGTGAATCTTGTGCAGTATAAGGAGGATAGTATGGAAAATTTATATACTGGTGCTAATTGGAATGAAATGGAAGATGAGATTACTCAAAGTTTTTATGATCAAAACTTATCTCAATTTTGGCGACCAGAAGATATTGCTTTACAATCGGATTTAAATATTTGGAATATTTTGCCAGATAATGTAAAAGATGCTTATGCTAAAAATTTACAAGTTTTAACATTTTTAGATACATATCAAGGGGATATTGGGATGCCGGTTGTATCTAGAAGTATGCCTGATGGTTATCATCAGCGAAAATCGGTTTTAAATTTTATGGCGGCTATGGAAAA
>JAEWIH010000028.1 GCA_023387245.1 Bacillota bacterium
TCAATAAAATAGGTGCCTATATACACATACCGTTTTGTGATCATATTTGTCATTATTGTGATTTTACTAAATCATTAAAAAACCGGTATGTTAATGATTATATTTTATCTTTATGTAATCAAATTAAAGAATCTACTTATGATTTTGATAGTATTTATATTGGTGGAGGTACTCCTAGTTGTTTGTCGATTTTTGAAATTGAGCCACTATTTAATATTTTAGATCAATATACTAATGTAAAAGAGTTTACTATTGAAGTTAATCCAGAAAATGTTTGTCAAGAAAAGATTCAATTTTATAAAAAACATCGTGTTAATCGCATTAGTATTGGAGTTCAAACTACTAATAATGAATTATTAAAATATATTGGTAGAAAACATAATTATAATGATGTTATTAATGCAATAAATATTATTCGAAATAATGATATTCATAATATTTCACTAGATATTATGTATGGTTTTAGTTGTCAAAAATTAATTGATATTGAAAAAGATATTAAAACTGTTTTACAACTAAATCCCAATCATCTATCATTATATTCATTAACGATAGAACCTAATACTGTTTTTGGGAAGAGAAAAGAAAAAAAAGTTTCTACTCAATTAGAAACACAGACATTTATTTGGATTAGTAATTATTTAATTAATAAAGGTTATTATCATTATGAAATTGCTAATTTTGGATTAAAGGGATATGAAAGTTATCATAATTTAAAATATTGGAATTATCAAGATTTTATTGGTTTTGGGATTGGGGCAAGTAGTAAATTAGGTAATATAAGAACTACTAATACTCATAATTTAAAAGATTATATTAAGGATAATAAATTATTATCTGAATCTATAGTGTTAGAAAATAAAGATTTACTATTTGAGAAAATTATGATGGGATTAAGATTAGAGCAAGGTATTAAATTGAGTAATGATGAATATTTATTTTATCAATCGGTTATTGATAAGCATGTTATCGCAAATAATATGACTTTTGATAATTTTATTTTAAAAGTAAAACAACAAGCTAGATTATATTTACATGATATATTAGTTGATTTTCTATAAAAAAAATCTAATGGACTATTTGTGTTCCATTAGATTTTTTTCATAACTATAAGTATTAATTAATTCACCAAATACAAAAAATCTTTTATCCGGATTATTTAAATAATAACAGCACATAATAGAAATAACAGGTTTTTGACGATCAATTGCGACTTGATCTTCAATTAAATGGATTGCTGTTGCTGGTACTAATTCGATTTTATATACTTTATATTCATAAATTGTATTTTTATCAGTAATTCTAATAATAGCATCTTCTTTAATTTCTAATAATTTATTTAATAAAACACCATTAGAATTAGTATAATGACCAGCTAGTGAAAAATTACCTTTCCCCATAGTTTGATTAGGTTTAAGGGTTGTTACTCCAGCTAACAAATTATCATTAGTTGTTCCATTAAAAATTGATAAATTAATATTTAGTGACGGAATAACTATTTGACCTATAATTTGTTCATAATTGATTTTACCTTTAGCTAAATTTCTAGTAACAGAAATCGCTTGGATTTCATCAAATTTAAATTCAGCTTCCTTATTAGCATTAGCCTTTAAAGTTTCATGACTTATATCATCAAGAGCCTTAATACTTTCAATACTTTGTTGTTCAATATTATGATTAACAAAATAAGGTAAAATAGATAGAACTATACCAATGATTATAAAAATTATGCCCACATATAAATAAAGATTATTTGACTTTTTTCTTTTTTCTAGTTTCATTATTTTTTCAAACTGTCTCTAATTTCTCTTAATAACAATATTTCTTCTGATATAACAGGTTGTTCCTCTTTAACTTCTTCAACTTTTTTACGATGAAATTTATTAATAGTCTTAATAATTATAAAAATAGTAAAGGCTATAATTAAAAAGTCGATAATTGCTTGTAAAAATGAACCGTATTTAAATAATACAGAAGTTTCTAATGTTTCGCCAGCTTTTAAAACTATATGCAAATCAGAAACATTCATTCCACCTGAAACAAGACCTATTACTGGCATTAAAATATCATTTACTAAAGATGTAACAATTTTAGAAAAAGCGCCACCTATAATGATACCTATAGCCATATCCATCACATTTCCACGGGCTATAAATTCTTTAAATTCCTTAAACATATTGAATCTCCTTATCGATATCATTATATATCGTTTTGATTTTTTTGACAACATCAATTAAATTTGAGTTATATTTTCATTTTTTTACTTATTTGTTCATCATTTAATAAACATTTATTTTGTTTGTGGAAATTTATTTCAAATAATAGTATAATATTTTAGGGAATTATGTGTTTTTGGAGGATTTATGGATAAATTATTAAATAATGGCCAATTCTGGCAAAAGATAGATAGTTTATTGTTAAGCTTGGAATATCAAAAAGTTGTCGATAAAAATTCTGCACATCCAAATTATACTAGTTTGGTGTATCCTTTAGAATATGGTTTTTTAAGTGATATTAATGAAAAAAACAAAAAAGTGTGTGGTGTTTTTAAAGGATCTTTAAATACGATGAATTGTGATTGTTTAATTGTATGTTGTGATTTATTATTAACAGAATTGGATGTAAAATTATTAGTTGGTTGTAGTGAAGAAGAAAAAAAATCTTGTCTATCATTTTTAAATGGAATCACTTTCCAAAAAACTATTTTAGTACAACGTAGTGATGATGTACCTGAATGGGCAATAGGAGATAATTATGAATAAATTTGCGATAGTGAGTGATCAGTGCAGCGGTTTATCTAGTTCTGATGTTATTGGTAAAAATATTTATTTTGTAAAAAACCCAATTGTTATTGAAGGTCAAACTTTTTATGATCTTTCTATAAGTCAACTAGTAGAAGCTCAAAAAGCTTGTAAAAAAATAACAACGTCTATGCCAAATATTGGTGAAACGATAGAACTAATTGAAAAATTATTAGTTGATCATCAAAAAATATTTTTATTTTCGATTCCTAAATATTTGAGTGGATTTTTTAATAGTATTTCGATGATGGTTAGTCAGCATCCATTAAAGGATAGAATTAGAATTGTTAATATTTCAGCATTAGCTTATCCACTAGAAGCAGTTTTATTACATATATCTAATAATTTTAATGACGTAGATTCTGTTGATAAATATATAGATTTACTTGAAAAAGAATTTGATTTTAGTTGTATACTATGCCCAAATAATCTTAAATATTTAGCGATGGGAGGAAGAGTTCCTAATTCTATTGCTAGTCTAGCAAATTTATTAAAGATAGTTGCTTTAATTGAATTTAATACAAAAGAATCAAAATTAGTTGATAAAGTTAGATTGCATAAAAAAGCTTATCAAAAAGCAATGAATATCATTTTTGAAAAATCTAACAATATTGATGTCGAATATTTTATATTAAAAAATAATATTGATGATGAAATTCTTTTAGATATCGTTAATAGTTTTAGTTTATTGACTGGTAAAAAAATAACAGTTCGTGAAATACCACCACTAATTTTAGCTCATACTGGTTATCAATCTTTAGGTTTTGGTTATCATACTAAATTATAATGGGCTAGTC
>JAEWIH010000005.1 GCA_023387245.1 Bacillota bacterium
CTTATAAAAACAAAGGTGTTTTGAGTATGTTGGATGCGGTTGTTGATTATTTACCTAGTCCTATTGATGTTCCTGCGATTAAGGGTGTTGACTTAAAAGGTAATGATGTTGTTAGACAATCTGATGATTCTCAACCGTTTAGTGCTCTAGCTTTTAAAGTTATGACTGATCCTTTTGTTGGACGTTTAACTTTCTTTAGAGTTTATTCTGGTACTGCTACTAGTGGTTCTTATATATTAAATGCTACTAAGGATAAAAAAGAACGTTTTGGTCGTATTATGCAGATGCATGCTAATAGTCGTAATGAAATTAGTGAAGTTTATGCTGGTGATATTGCGGCTGCGGTTGGTTTAAAAGATACGACTACTGGTGATACACTTTGTGATGAAAAAAATCCAGTTATTCTTGAATCAATGGTTTTCCCAGAGCCGGTTATTTCTTTGAGTTTAGAGCCTAAGAGTAAGGGTGATCAAGATAAAATGGGCTTGGCTTTGGCTAAGTTGGCTGAAGAGGATCCAACATTTAAGACTTATACTGATGATGAAACTGGTGATACTATTATTGCTGGTATGGGTGAGTTGCATTTAGATATTATTGTTGATCGTTTGAAGAGAGAATTTAAAGTAGAGGCTAATGTTGGTGCTCCACAAGTTTCTTATCGTGAGACGATTACTAATGTTGCTGATTGTGAAGGTAAGTTTGTGCGTCAATCTGGTGGTCGTGGTCAATATGGTCATGTTTGGATTAAGTTTGAACCTAATCCTGGTAAGGGATTTGAGTTTGTAGATGCAATTGTTGGTGGTACTGTTCCTCGTGAGTATATTAAGCCGACACAAGATGGATTGGTTGCGGCTCTTGATAGTGGTTTAGTGGCTGGATATCCAGTTATTGATATTAAGGCTACTTTGTTTGATGGTTCATATCATGATGTCGATTCGAGTGAAATGGCATATAAGATTGCTGCGTCATTGGCTTTGAAGGAAGCTGCTAAAAAATGCGGTGCGATTTTATTAGAGCCAATTATGAGTGTAGAGGTTACTGCTCCTAATGAATATTTAGGTAGTGTTATGGGTGATATTTCTTCTCGTCGTGGTCAAATTCGCGAGCAAGAAGAAAAACATAATGCTATTACTGTAAGGGCATATGTACCGCTTTCTGAGATGTTTGGTTATGCTACAGATTTGCGTTCTAATACTCAAGGTCGTGGCAATTATACTATGCAGTTTGATCATTATGATCCGGTTCCTAAAAATATTGCAGAAAAAATTGCAAAGAAGGGTAAAAATGATTAGTCGATATTGATTTTTTTCAATAATTGATTTAAAATATTTTGTGTATATTATTTAAAATTACATGGAGGTAAGTTGCAAATGGCAAAACAAAAATTTGATCGTTCCAAAACACACGTAAATATTGGTACTTTGGGACACGTTGACCACGGTAAGACTACTCTTACTGCTGCTATTACTAACTTCTTGGCTAAGAAGAATGGTTCTCAAGCGATGGCTTATGACCAAATCGACAAGGCTCCTGAAGAAAAAGAACGTGGTATTACAATTAATACTGCTCACGTAGAGTACACTACTGATTCACGCCACTATGCTCACGTTGACTGCCCAGGACATGCTGACTATATTAAAAATATGATTACTGGTGCAGCTCAAATGGATGGTGCTATTTTGGTTGTTGCTGCTACTGATGGTCCGATGCCTCAAACTCGTGAACATATCTTATTGGCTCGTCAAGTTGGTGTGCCTCACATGGTTGTTTTCTTGAACAAGTGTGATATGGTTGATGATGAGGAAATGATTGAACTTGTTGAAATGGAAGTTCGTGAAATGTTAAGTTCTTATGGATTTGATGGTGATAATTGTCCAGTTATTCATGGTTCTGCATTAAAAGCGTTAGAAGGTGATGCTACTTGGGAAACTAAGATTGGTGAATTAATGGATGCTGTTGATTCTTATATTCCTGATCCTGCTCGTGAAATTGATAAGCCTTTCTTGATGAGTGTTGAAGACGTATTTACAATTTCTGGTCGTGGTACTGTTGCTACAGGACGTGTTGAGCGTGGTTTATTGAAACTTTCTGAGGAAGTTGAAATCGTTGGTCTTAAACCTACTCGTAAGACAGTTGTTACTGGTATTGAAATGTTCCACAAAATGTTGGATGAGGCTATGTCTGGTGATAACATTGGTGCTTTACTTCGTGGTGTAAACCGTGATGAAATTGAGCGTGGTCAAGTATTGGCTAAACCTGGTTCTGTTCATCCTCATACTAGCTTTAAGGCTCAAGTTTATATTCTTTCTAAGGAAGAAGGTGGCCGTCATACTCCTTTCGTTTCTAATTATCGTCCTCAATTCTATTTCCGTACTACAGATATTACTGGTACAATTCGTTTGCCAGAGGGTGTGGATTTAGTTATGCCTGGTGATAATATTGAAATGACTGTTGAATTGATTGCTCCAATTGCGGTTGAGCAAGGTACTAAGTTCTCTATTCGTGAAGGTGGTAGAACAGTTGGTGCTGGTAACGTTATTGAAATTATTAAATAATTTCTAATTAATAAATTAAATATAAGGATTTGAGATATTTGTCTTAAATCCTTTTTATTTTAATGTAAAGAGTATAAAATATTATTATACTTAGTTTAGTTATAAGGAGGATTTAGTATATGTGTACAACATTTGCTTATAAACAAAATTCTAATGTTTATTTTGGTAGAAATATGGATATTGATACTGGGTTTGGTGAAAAAATAGTTATAACTCCTCGTAATCATAAATATACTTATAAAAATGGTGATACCATTTCTGGTGATTATGCTTATTTTGGTATTGCTTCAGTTGTTGCTGGGGTGGGCTTGTATGCTGAGGCTATGAATGAAAAGGGGTTGTATGTTGCTGGTTTAAATTATCCGAATAATGCTTTTTATGGTGATGCTATTGATAATAAAATTAATTTAGCTCCATACGAGTTAATACCTTTTATTTTGTCTACTTGTGATAATATGGAGTTGGCTTTAGAAAAAATTAAACAAATTCAATTAGTGGCCATTCCGTTTATGGATGGATTACCTTTGGCTCCGATGCATTTTTTTGTTAGTGATGGTTATAAGTCAATTGTGATTGAGCCTGATGTTGATGGTATTAAAATTTATGATAATACTATTGGTGTTTTGACTAATAATCCACCATTTCCTTACCAATTATATAATTTACAAAATTATGGCCATTTGTCTATTTCTAATAAAAATAATCATAATTTCGATGATAAAGAATATAAATATTATGGTGAGGGATTAGGGATGATTGGTTTGCCTGGTGATGTTTCTCCTGTTTCTAGATTTACTCGTGCTGCTATTTATAAAAAACATTTGGAGTCATTAGAGACTACTATAAATCCAATTAGTGATGTGTTTCATATTTTAAATAATGTATTAATGATTGAGGGTAGTGTGTTGACTGCTAATAATCGTATGGATATTACTCGTTATAGTATTTGTTATGATGTTAGTAATATGTGTTTGTATGTAAAGACATATAACTATTTACAAGTATATAATTACAAATTAACTAGTGATAATGATGAATTATTAGTTTATGAGTTAAATGATAGTGAACATTGTGCTAGATATGTTTAAGAAATTTTGTTTCATAAAATTTTAAAATTATTTGAAATCAAGATTAGTAGATGTTAAAATAAAAATAAGGTGAAAATATGATAAATTTAGAAAAATTAGAAACAGAAACTGTTAATGAGTTGACTAAAAACATAGATGATCTTGATTTTTTATCGATTGTAGAAAAGATTAATATTGAAGATCATAAAGTTCCTCAGGCTGTGGCGTTAGTTAAAAATGAAATTGCGAATTTAATTGAAGCAACTTATAATGTTTTAAGAAACGAAGGCCGTTTAATATATATTGGCGCAGGTACTAGTGGACGTTTAGGAATTTTGGATGCTAGTGAATGCCCGCCCACTTATGGTGTACCTTCTGACATGGTTATGGGAATTATTGCTGGCGGTAAAGAGTCGATGTTTTCTGCTCGTGAAGGTTTTGAGGATAGTGAATTAGAAGGAGAAAAGGATTTATTGGCTATTAATTTAACTAATAAAGATATTGTGGTTGGGTTGGCAGCTAGTGGTAGGACTCCTTATGTAATTGGTGCTTTGAAATATGCTAGAAAAATTGGCGCTGTTACAGGTACCATTGCTTGCGTTTCTTGCGCTACTATTTCCAAATTTTCTGATTATCCAATTGAAATTATTACTGGTCCCGAAGTTATACAGGGGTCGACTAGAATGAAAGCGGGTACTGCTCAAAAAATGGTATTAAATATGATTTCTACTGCTTGTATGATTAAATTGGGTAAAGTTTATGGTAATTTAATGGTTGATGTTCAGCCTACTAATGAAAAGTTGCGTGCTAGAGCATTACGGATTATTAGTCAAGCAATTGATTGTAATAGTGAAATTGCGCAATCTTTATATGATGATAGTCATGGTAATGTCAAAGTTGCGATTGTTATGGGTTTATTAGGGATCGATTGTGGATTAGCTAATGAATTATTGGCTTCTACTCATGGCCGGATCGGAGAAGTTGTTAGTCGTTTTCAGAAGAGATACGGTGAATAATTATGAGTTGTTTACTTAAGATTAGAGAGATTTTTTCTTCATTGACATTATCTGAACAAAAAATAGCCGAATATGTTTTATCTCATAGAGATGAAGTTATTTCTTGTTCTGCACAAAAATTATCAATTAAAATAGGGACTTCTCCGGCTACTTTGGTTCGTTTTGCGAAAAGTTTGGGTTATCAAGGATTACCTGAATTCAAAATAGATTTAGCCAAAGATTCACTAGATGATAATTTAGATTTGACTAGTGATTTAAAACCTGGGGAAAGCATTAAGAATTTGTCTCATAAAATATTTAATCATCGAATTTCTAATTTAGATAAATTGATGAAGTTGATCAATTATGATTGTATTGAAAAAGCATCGTTGTTATTGAAAAATGCTGCTACGATTTATTTTGTTGGTGTTGGTGCTAGTGGTTTGGTATGTCGGGATTTATATCATAAATTTAGCCGTATTGGTAAAAGAGTTGTTTATGATAGTGATTTTCATATTTCTTTA
>JAEWIH010000012.1 GCA_023387245.1 Bacillota bacterium
AAGATTTAGTCATTAATCCAAGCAATGAACCACTATTTATGCGTTTAGATGTTGAAGAAACTCTTAACAAATTAAATCCAAATCCAATTAAAACTGTTACTAATAAGCCAGAAATTACTATTGAAGATTTTAATAAATTAGAATTAAGAAAAGGAACGATTATTGATTGTAAAAATCATCCTAATGCTCAAAAATTATTAATTAGTCAAGTTGATTTAGGATATAAAATCGTTCAAATACTTAGTGGTATTGCTAACAAATATACTCCTCAACAATTAATTGGTCAAAGTGTATTAGTTTGTGTCAACTTAAAACCAGTAAAATTACGTAATGAAATTAGTGAAGGTATGATTTTATGTGTTGAGGGAGAAGATGGAGCTTTAAATATTATTAATGTTAATGGTGAAAATGGCGATATAATAAAATAGACTCTTAATATTAAGAGTCTGTTTTTTTAATATAAAGATTTTAAGCGATCACAATATTTAACTTGCTTAAAATGAATAAATTTAATTTTATGATTAGAAGTGCTAAACTTAATTACTTGAGGGCGATCCATTTCTAAAAAACAATGATCATAACAAATAACAAACTTGTTAGCATTAATACTAAGTTCGATATTACTATCACCACTAATTATCATACTAGATCCTAGACTACGATATTTTGAATTATGAATACTAACTATTTCACTCAATTCCAACAAGTTTAATCCCGCATTGATAATTGCGCCACCTAATGAACGATTATAGGCGCTAGAACCTATTTGACCACATATACATAATCCGTTACCAACAAATTTTTCCAAAAAACAATCATCTATTTTTACTTCGATATGTAATGAATTATAAATGTTTTCAATTCTAAATTCATTAACTGCTAATATTTTTTTACCATTAACATCAGCTTCTAAAAAAGGTGTTTCAGTTACATAATAATCATTATTTAAATCATTTAAAAATGCGTCTACTTGTTTATAAGTATAATCAGTTAAAAAACCTAAAGTTCCAGTTTTTAAACCTATAAACAAAGGAGATATGTCTAAAAAATTATGAATAGCATCCAACATAGTGCCATCACCTCCTAAAGTGATGACTAATTCTGGGTTGTTTTCAACATATTCAAAGCCGAGTTTTTTCATATTAATCATTAAATATTTTTTAATATTTTGTGACAATTTATCTTTTCGATTATAAATTAAATAGCGCATACTTCTCCTTTTATGTATAATTAAATTATGGAAATTTTTGTTGAAAAAGAATATAAAACTCTTTTGAGTTTAGCACAATATAATCAGTTATTTAAAGTTTTTGAAAATGGGAAAACGATTGTTCAAACAAATTATTATTTTGATAATAGTAATTATCAACTAAGACAACAGGGATTTATGGCTAGAATTAGGAAGATTAATAATAATTATACTTTTACTTTAAAGACACCTAAAATCGATAATTTAACAACTGAGCATAATGTCCCATTAACAAATTTAGATATTAATAATCAAGAAATTATAAATATTTTAAATAAGTTTAAACTTAATCATGATTTAAAAATTATTGCTTGGGCTACTACTACTAGAACGATAACTAAAGATATTTATGGAGAATGGTGTCTAGATAAAACTGTTTTTTCTAATGGAATTACTGACTATGAATTAGAATATGAATTAAATAATTCCAAAACTGAAAAATGGGAATACTTTTTAAATTTTTTAAAAAATCATCAAATCAATTATATTTCGATCGAATCTAAAGTAGCTAGAGCTTTAAATACTGGTTCTATTCAATAATGATCGTGTTAAAGTCATATCATCCGCATATTCGATTTTAGATCCCATTGGTAAACCTTGGGCTAATCTTGTTACTTTAGTGCGATCTTTTAATAATTTAGATAAATATAAGGAAGTTGTTTCGCCTTCAATAGAATGTTGAAAGGCTAAAATAACTTCTTTTATTGTAGAATCAACTCGTTTATTCAATTGTTCGATATTTAAATCTTCAACTAATATATGTTTTAAAGGAGAAATTAATCCACCTAAAACATGATAAATACCATTAAAAACTCCTAATTTTTCAATAATAAAAACATCGCTAGGATAACTAACTACACAAATAGTACTATGGTCTCTATTAGTATCTAAACAAATATCGCATAGAGAATTAGTTGTCATAGCGCCACATTTAGAACAAAATTTAATAGTTTTTTTAGTATTAATCATAGCATTAGCTATTTCCTCTACTTCGCTATCGTCCATATCTAAAATAGCTAAAGCATATCTTAAAGCTGTTTTTTTACCAACAGCAGGAAATTTTAACAATTGATTAACTAAATCTTCAACTTCTTTAAGCATAATACTCCTTATTCAACTACAATATCATTAAAAACCGATTTTAGACGATCTAGAGGTTGTTGTATTTTATCATTTTTTAAATATTTTTGAATTCGCTTATAACTATCATCTATCGTTGATAATTGACCATTTTTATATAACGACATAAATTTTTTAGTAACTGCTTCAAAATGTTTATGGTTGATTATAAAAACTGTCCGATTATCATTATATAAATTGTTCATTAATTCTTTAACTAAATCATTTTGTTCTAAAAGCGTTTCAATATAAATATCATTATCATTACTAATAATAATATAATCTAAGCCAGAAACTACTACTTGACTACTAATCATTGGATCTGAAATAGAATAATATTTTGGTAAAGTGCATTCAATATGTATATTTTTATATATTTCTTGATCGCTAATCCGCCGATTTTTATCTGCACAAATCATTAAATCTAATAAACAATCATCACTCAGGTTATTAATTTGTTTTTTATCTTGACTATTATATTTTTGATCAATAACTTCTTCTTTTACAGGATTAACTTTATTTTCTAATAATAAATTTAAAACATAAACTTCTAACATTTCTTCTAAAATTCGATTGTTTTTACTGTTTTCAAAAATTTCTATTAAACCGTTCATAAATTTTTGATAATCATATTCTAATATAATGTTATTAATAAACTCTTCATTTATAACATCGCAATAATCAAACTTTTTAGTTAATCGATATGTAATAATGTCTTTAGATAAAGTTATTAAATCGGAAATTAATAATTTAAAATCGATGCTATCTTTTTTAAAAGATTTTAAAAATTGAATAGCTTTCTCCAATTGATTATTAATAATACTATTAATAAATTCTATTTTTTGTTCAACAGTAACTAATTTATATACATCAATAACATCATTAATACTAATAACATCTTTTGAATAAGTAATTACTTGTTCTAAAATAGTTAAAGCATCACGCAATCCACCTGCTGATAATGAAGCAATCATTTTTAAAGCTTGAACTTGATATTTTACACCTTCAGATTGACAAACTTCTTCTAGCCTTTCTAAAATTTGTTCTTTACTAACTGATAAAAAATCATATTTTTGAGTTCTGGAAATAATGGTTGGTAATACTTTATGAATTTCAGTAGTGGCTAATATAAATACAACATGTTTTGGCGGTTCTTCTAAAGTTTTTAATAAAGCATTAAAAGCACCATTGGATAACATATGAACTTCGTCGATAATATATACTTTATATTTTGCTTCTAGTGGACTATATTTTACTCGATCAATAATTTCTCGTACATCATCAACACCATTATGACTAGCAGCATCTATTTCAATAATATCAGCATGTTGAAAAATTGATTCATCAAATTGATTAATCATTCTCGCAAAACATTTAGCGACTGTCGTTTTACCAGTACCTCGTGGTCCAGAAAACAAATATGCATGAACTATTTTATTTCGTTCATAGGCGTTTTTTAATGCTTGAATTACATGTTTTTGTCCAACAACTTGTTCAAAAGTTAAAGGCCGATAACGACGATAAAGCGATAAATAACTCATATATTACCCTTTCTTATTTTGTCTTTTATTTTTAAAATAATCCTTTAATATTTTAGCACATTCAACCTCTAAAACACCACCAACTATTTCAGGATAGTGATTAAAACCAGAAATTTGACTAACATCAAAAAGCGAACCAAAAACACCACCTTTTGGATCATATGCCCCAAAAACTATTTTTTTAATTCGTGATTGCAATAAAGCACCAGCACACATTAAACACGGTTCTAAAGTAACATAACATATACAATCTTCTAATCGCCAAGAGTTTAGATGTTTACTAGCCTCACAAATAGCCATTATTTCTGCATGTGTCATAACATGATTTATTTTTTCTCTAACATTATGACCACGACCAATAATTTGATTATTATAAACAATTATACATCCAACTGGCACTTCATCTTCTAAAGCCGCTTTTTGTGCTTCAACAAGTGCTTCCATCATCATTTTTTCCATAATTATACCTATATAAAAAAAGCCACCACACACGCTAGAGCTAATATGAGGCTGCTGTATTCCTACCCTGACCTGATTAATTAGATAACGTTGTAGTAGCTTCTTTATTATACATAAACTAAATAACAATATCAATGTTTCACGTGAAACATTATTTTTTAAGTATAGCTTTCTGACCACCCATATAAGGTTGTAATGCCGGAACAATTGAAATCGAACCATCCACATTTAAATTATTTTCTAAATAAGCAATTAACATTCTAGGCGGAGCAACTACTGTATTATTTAAAGTATGAGGATAATATTTTTCACCATTATTATCAACTCTGATCATTAATCTTCTAGATTGAGCATCACCTAAATTTGAACATGAACATACTTCAAAATATTTTTTCTGTCTAGGACTATATGCTTCAATATCAACCGATTTAACTTTTAAATCAGCTAAATCACCAGAACAACACTCGATCACTCTAACAGGTATCATCATGCTTTCAAATAAAGCTACCGATAATTTATACATTTTCTCAAAATAATCCATAGATTGTTGTGGCGAACAAATAACAATCATTTCTTGTTTTTCGAATTGATGAATACGATATACTCCTCTTTCTTCAATGCCGTGTGCACCAACTTCTTTCCTAAAACATGGAGAATACGAAGTTAATAAATGTGGTAAATCGGATTGTTTAATAATTGTGTCAATATACTTACCAATCATCGAGTGTTCTGAAGTACCAATTAAATATAAATCTTCTCCTTCGATTTTATACATCATGTTTTCCATTTCATCAAAACTCATAACACCTTCAACTACATTTTTATGAATCATAAATGGAGGTATAACATATACAAATCCGTTATTTATCATAAAATCACGTGCATAAGATAAAATGGCAGAATGTAAACGAGCAACATCGCCCATTAAATAGTAAAAACCTGATCCACTAGTTTTTCTAGCACTATCTAAATCGATACCAGCCAAACTTTCCATAATTTCTACATGATGTGGAATATCAAAATCTCTTTCAAATATGTTTCCAACTTTATAAATTTCAACATTTTCACTATCATCTTTACCGATAGGCACACTATCATCAATAATATTAGGAATATTCATCATCAGTTCTTTAATTTTAGTTTGAACAGGATCGATTTCATTTTCTTTAATAGAAATATTTTCGCCGATAGATGTAACTTCGTTTTTAATTTGATTAGCTAAATCGAATTCTTTTTTAGCCATCAACAATCCAATTTCCTTACTTTTTTTATTTCTTTGACTGCGTAAGTCATCGATTTCTTGTTTTAATTGTCGTAGTTTTAAATCTAATTCAACAACTTCATCTACCCACGGTATTTTATGTTCTTGAAATTTTTTAACTAAATTATCTTTTATAATTTGTGGATTTTCTCTAAATAATTTTATATCTAGCATACATTATACCTCTGATGTTTCACGTGAAACATCTCCTTCATCACTCTTAACAATTACCGATATTGAAGATACTTTCGCATTTTCACTAACCTTAATTAATTTTACACCTTGAGTATTTCTAGAAACTTGACTAACAGACTCTAATGATATTCTAATAATAACACCTTCATTTGTTACTATTAAAGCATCTTCATCACCATTAACAGATTTAAAAGCAACTAATTTACCGTTTTTCTCAGTAATTTTCATTGTAGTTACACCTTTAGAACCTCTTCTAGTTAATCGATAATCATCGATTGTAGTCATCTTTCCAAAACCATGATCTGTAACTGATAATATTAAATTACCTAAAAAATTAGAAGTCATGCCGACAACTTTATCTTTACTGTCTAATGAAATAGCTATTACCCCTTTAGAGCCTCTACCAGATGGACGAACATCATTTTCATGGAATCTAACAGCCTTAGCATTAGATCCAGCAATTAAAATTTCATTATCACCTGTTGTCATAATGGCTTGAATTAGCGTATCGTCTTCATTTAATGTTATCGCAATTTTTCCATTCTTTTGTACTCGA
Organism: Bacillota bacterium; assembly: GCA_023387245.1. Lineage (GTDB taxonomy): Bacteria > Bacillota_I > Bacilli_A > Erysipelotrichales > Erysipelotrichaceae > DUUI01. The sequence goes on from JAEWIH010000012.1 coordinate 6,381, forward strand.
TCATATTCAGATAACAATGTTTTCTTAATTAAACCTCTTTCGGTAACTAATACAACATATTTAAATTCATTTTCAGGAACAACTCTAAAAATTGTTTTTACTTCTTCACCTTTGTCTAAATTTAGTAAATTAATTACTGGCAATCCTTTAGATGTTCTTGATGAACTAGGAACTTGATAACCTTTTAAGCGATAAACTTTTCCAAAATTTGTAAAAAATAAAATGTAGTCGTGTGTTGACATAGTAATTAAAGTATCAATAACATCATCTTCATTAACACTCATTCCTTTTACACCACGGCCGCCTCGTAATTGTGTTCTATAAGTATCTATAGATGTTTGTTTAATATAACCATTAGTAGTTAAAGTAACGACTATATCATCCTTTTCAATTAAGTCTTCATCATCCATATCATAGCCGCTATCTAATATTTCGCTGCGACGATTATCACCAAATTTTTCTTTTATTTCATTTAAATATTCTTTAATAATATTTAAAACTCTTTGATGATTTGCTAGAATATCACGATAATCGGCTATTGCTAATTCTAGTTCATCATATTCGTTTTTAATTTTTTCTTGTTCAAGACCTGTTAAGCGTCTTAATTGCATTGATAAAATGGCTTTTGTTTGAATTTCTGATAAATTAAATCTTTCCATTAATCTTGAACTAGCAATTTCATCAGTTAATGAACTTCTAATAATTTTAATAGCTTCATCTAAATTGTCTCCAGAAATGGCTAAAAAACCTAATAAAATGTGTTCTCTTTCTAATGCTTTATCTAAATCAAACTTAACTCTGCGCTTAATAACATTAATTTGATGTTGTAAATAATAATTAATCATTTCTTTTAGTGTTAATAACTTTGGTACACCATTTACTAAGGCAATATTATTTACACCAAAACTAGATTGTAAAGCTGTTAATCTATATAACTGATTTAATAAAACTTCTGGTGAAACATCTCTTCGAGTTTCTATAACAATTCTAATTCCTTCACGATTACTTTCATCTCTTAAATCAGTAATGCCATCTATTACTTTGTCTCTAGCTAATTGACCAATTCTTTCAACTAAAGCAGATTTATTAACGTTATAAGGAATTTCGGTAACTATTATTTGAGATTTATTATTTTTTATAGGTTCAATATGTGTCTTAGCTCGCATAATAACAGAGCCTTTGCCTGTTAAATAAGCTTTTTTTATACCGGAACGACCTAAAATATAACCACCTGTTGGAAAATCAGGACCAAAAATATATTCATTAATTAAAGTTATTGTGTCAATATCTGGATTATCGATAATGGCACAAGTAGCATCTACCAACTCATTTAAATTATGTGGTGGAATATTAGTTGCCATACCAACCGCAATACCCATAGAACCATTTAGTAATAATTGTGGTATTCTTGCTGGTAAAATAACTGGTTCTTTTAATTCGGCATTATAATTATCCATAAAGTCAACAGTGTCTTTATTAATATCTTTTAACATTTCCATAGCTATTTTAGACATCCGTGCTTCGGTATAACGCATCGCTGCTGCTTCATCGCCATCAATAGAACCAAAATTACCTTGTCCTTGAATTAAAGGATAACGATATGAAAAATCTTGAGCCATTCTAACCATTGATGTATAGATGGCAGAATCACCATGAGGATGATATTTACCCATAACTTCACCAACTAACATAGCTGATTTTTTATAAGGTTTATCTGAAAACATACCTAAATTATGACTAGCAAATAAAATTCTTCGATGAACAGGCTTTAAACCATCATAAACATCGGGTAATGCTCGCGAAACAATTACTGACATCGAATAATCAAGAAATGAATCACGCATTTCTTTTGCGATATCACGCGAAAAGACTCTAGTATCACTACTGCTTTTAATTTCCATGATTAATTTCCTTTCTAAATATCAAGATTTTTAACATATTGAGCATTTTTTTGAATAAAATCGCGTCTAGGATCAACATCTTCACCCATTAACATATCAAATACTTTATCGGCTTCAATAGCATCTTCAATCGTTACTTGAATTAAAGTTCTAGTTTCTGGATCCATTGTAGTTTCCCACAACTGATCAGCATTCATTTCTCCTAATCCTTTATAACGATTTATTTTAATTTGATCACCTAAACTTAACTTAACTTCTTCTAATTCATTATCGCTATAACAATACCTAATCATTTTTCCTTTAGTTACTTTGTATAAAGGCGGCATAGCAAAATAAACATAACCAGCTTCGATTACAGGTTGCAAAAATCTGAATAAAAATGTTAATAATAAAGTTCTTATATGGGCACCATCAACATCAGCATCGGTCATAATTACTATTTTATGATAACGTAATTTATCTAAATCTAATTCATCACCAATACCACAGCCAAAAGCCGATAACATAGAACGAATCTCATTATTATCAAAAATTTTATGAATTCGAGCTTTTTCGACATTTAAAACTTTACCTCGTAAAGGTAAAATAGCTTGGAATTTAGAATTTCTTCCACCTTTAGCACTACCTCCAGCCGAATTACCCTCAACTAAAAAAATCTCACACTCAGTGGCATCTTTAGAGGAACAATCAGCTAATTTACCAGGTAAAGGACTAATTTCTAAAACATTTTTACGTCTAGTTAATTCTCGAGCTTTTTTTGCGGCTACTCTAGCTTGTGAAGCTATTTTAGCTTTTTCACAAATTAATTTTGCTTCAGCTGGATGTTCTAATAAAAATCTTTCTAGTTGAGTGGAAAAAATCGAAGAAGTAATTTTTCTAACTTCAGAATTACCTAATTTAGTTTTAGTTTGCCCTTCATATTGAGGATTAGGATGTTTAACAGAAATAATTGCGCACAAACCTTCTCTAACATCTTCACCTTGAAATTGTTCATCATCTTTCTTTAAAAAATTATTATTTTGAGCATATTGGTTAATAATTCTAGTTAAGGCCATTCTAAAGCCTTCTTCATGAGTTCCACCTTCATGAGTATTAATGTTATTAGCAAAAGAATAAATATTTGTTGAATAAGTATCATTATATTGTAAAGCTATTTCAACTATAATATCATCTTCAATTCCTTCACTATAAATTATTTCATTAAATAAAGGTGTTTTGTTTCTGTTCATAAAAGTAACATATTCTTTAATACCACCTTCATATAAAAATTTATGATTTTGTTTTTGATAATTAGTTCTTAAATCATTAATTTCAATGCTAATGCCTTTATTTAAAAAAGCCATTTGTTGTAAACGATCTTTAATAATGTCATAGTCATAAGTAGTAGTTTCTTTAAAAATTGTAGAATCAGCTTTAAATAAAACTCTTGTGCCAGTTAATTTAGTAGTTCCTACTTGTTTTAAAGGAGCTAAAACATTACCACCATTTTCAAATCTTTGAAAATATTCAAAACCATCTTTATAAACACGGACTTCTAACCATGAACTTAAAGCATTAACTACTGAAGCACCTACACCATGTAAACCACCAGAAACTTTATAAGCACCGCCACCAAACTTACCACCAGCATGTAAAACAGTATAAATTGTTTCTACCGTTGATTTATTTGTTTTTTTATGAATTTCTACTGGAATACCACGTCCATTATCAATAACTTCTATAACATCATCATCTAGTAAATTAACTTTTATTTCACTAGCAAAACCGGCTAATGCTTCATCGATTGAATTATCAACTATTTCCCATACAAGATGATGTAAACCTTTAATAGAAGTAGTTCCAATATACATACCTGGTCTTTTTCTAACAGCTTCTAATCCTTCTAATACTTGAATATCATCTGAAGTATATGAATGTTCAACTTTTTTATTTAATTCACTCATTGATTATTCTCCTTTGTTTAATTATTCCATTATCAATAACAAATATAGACATTTTGTCATTAATTTTATTAAAAGATTGTAAGTGGGTTGTAGTCATAATAGTTTGAATATTTTTAGGACATAAATTTAAAAATTTAAATTGATGATCTAAATCTAATTCTGATAAAACATCGTCAAATAATGCTACTGGGTAATAATTTAAATATTCATTAATAACATTAATTAAGGCTAATTTAAAGGCTAAAACAAAAAGGCGCTTTTGACCTTGTGAAGCGACTAATGAAATTAAATTATCATTAAAATAAGCATTAAAATTATCACGATGAATTCCCATTGTCGTATGTTGATATAAAATATCTTTAGAATAATTATTTTTTAATTTATTTAAAACTAATTGTTTATATTCATCAAAATTAGTTGAATTTGTATGAGTATAATAAACTATTTTAGTTTGTATTTTTAAATTGCTTAATTTATAAAAAAAATCATCTGTTTTTTTAGATAATAATTCTATAAATTTTAAACGGGCTTTATAAATAGAAAATTGATGAATAATATTTTTTTCATCTAATATTTCTAATAAATCATAGTCGATTTTTTTACTTTTTAATAATATATTTCTTTCTTCTAAATAATGATTATAACAAACAATATTATATTTAGTGACTGGATCAATTTTAGAAATTTCTAAGTCAAAAAAACAACGTCGTTGACGTGCACTTTGATCAAAAAAATAAACATCATTAGGACTAAATAAAACAGTATGAAATTTTCCGATAAAATCAGAAGTTTTTTTAATAATATTATTATTTATTTTTAGAAATTTACCTTCTCTATTAATTATTACCGAAAATTTATTATTTTCACTAATTAATTCTATTTTAGATAATTCTTTATCATAGTTGATTAAAGAACGAAAATTATTAGTTCTAAAACTTCTTAAATTACTAATAAAATTTATAGCTTCTAGTATGTTAGTCTTACCGTGACCATTTTTTCCTAAAATAATATTTAATCCAGAATTAAAATGAAAATTTAAATTTAAAAGATTACGATAATTTTTAATTTTAATGTCTGAAATTATCATATAATTTCAATAAATTCTCCGTTATATTCAACTTTATCACCAGGATAAAGTTTTTTTGATCTGGCTAATTCTATTTGATTATTAACTTTAACTAATCCAGAAAAAATTATTTGTTTTGCTTCACCACCACTATTTACCAATCCGGTAATTTTTAATAAATTTCCTAAAGTAATTAGTTCTGTTTTTACTTGCATAAAAATCCTCCCGGATAATAATTATTATACTATATTTTTTAATAAAATTAAATATTAAAAAAAGGTGTTTTAAACACCTAATTGTATGATCTTACTGGGACAACTAAATTTAAATGTTTATCATTGTCTGGGTCAATAATAATGAATGGACGCATATCACCAGAAAATTTAACAACAATTTCATTACTGTCTAATGATTTTAAAGAATCTAACATAAATTTAACTGAAAAAGAAACGACTATATCACTTCCTTTATTTTCAATGGCTTTAATAGTTTCTTTAAAAGAACCGACTTCTTGAGAAATATTTGTTATAGTTATTAAATCATTTTTAGCACTAAATTTAACATATGCTAGATTGTTATCAGTTTTTAAAAATGATGAGCGATCTAGCGCGTTTTCTAATTGTTTTTTATTAAATCGATATTCACAATTAAATTCTGTTGGAATTAATCTTTTAGTTTCCGGAAAAATACCATCTAATAATGTTGATTGAATAATACTATGATTATCACTAAATTGTACCATTTGATTACTATAAGATACAGTTATATTATTATCATCTTCTAAAGATTTAATTAATTCTATTAATACTTTTCTTGGTACTGTAAAATTAAAATCTTCTTCATATAATAAATTTTCATTAATAAGTGATAAACGATATGAATCTGTAGCAATGAAAGTTATTAATCTTTTAGAATGATTATAATTAAAATTAATACCTGTTAATACGGGACGAGTTTCTTTTATTGATGTCGCAAAAATAGTTTTTTGAATCATCTTTTTTAAAAGTTGTTTTGAAATGTTAAAATTTTTATCTAATTGTTTTATTTCAATATCAGGATAATTTCTTTTTAATAATCCATTTAGGTTAAAATCTGTTAAATCATCATAGATTTTAACTAATGTACCATCAATCATTTCGATATTAATAATTTGTCCTTCTATTTTTCTAATAATTTCACTTAAATATTTAGCATCTAAAACAATAGAACCTTCTTCACTTATTTCTAATTTATTTTTTTCATCACTAACTAATAATTTTTCAAAAATTGTTAAGTCTGAATCACTAGCTAGAAAAGAAACATTATCTTTTTTAACATCAATTAAAATACCTGTTAAAGATTTAATTGGTGAATTTGAATTAATAGCTCTAATGACACTATTAATAACATTGTTTAGAACATTTTTAGAAATTTTAAAAATCATAAATTTCTCCTTTTTATTTATTTATTAAATAATTATTATCATAATTATTAGTTATGTGAATATTGTTAAAAAGTTCAAAAAACCTTTAAATATCTAGTAATATTTTAGCACAATTGATGTGAAAAGTTTAGTTACAAATTGTTAATAATTTAAAAGTTTTTCTATTTCAGAAATTGCTTGTTGTAAAATAGTATCTTTCTTTTTTTCTTTTTCTATTTTTTCAAATGATTTTAAAGCAGTAGAATGATCTCTTTTTCCAAATTCTTCACCGATTTTCGCAAATGGTAAGTCTAAAAATTTTCTTGATAAATATATGGCAATATGTCTTGCCATGGCGATTTGTTTAGTTCTTGTTTGTGAAATAAGTTGAGTTTTATTGATACCATAATATTCACAAACAGCTTTTTTAATTTTATTTACATTTAATTCTAAGTTTTCACTATCTTTTTTTATTAGAGTAAATGCTGATAAAGAATTTTTAAGATTTAGTTTTGAGTGTTGAGGATTTTCGACACCAAAAAATAATAATCGAGTTAATGCCCCTTCTAATGCTCTAATATCACGAGAATAATTAGTTGCTATATAGTTAATTATGTCTTCGTCAATATAATCATTGTCGAAAGATTGTTTTTTAATTTTTTGTTTAATAATCATTATACTAGTTTCATAAGATGGTGAAGAAATAGTAACTGATAAGCCGCTAGAGAATCTTGAAATTAAGCGATTTTCAATGCCTGAAATTTCAGTTGGTATACGGTCAGATGTAATAATAACTTGTTTTTTCTTTTCGATTAATGAATTATAAATTTGAAAAAATACTTCATTTGATTTTTCTTTGCCACCTGCTAAAAATTGAATATCGTCTAGTAATAGAACATCTAATTCTGCCATTTCTTTTTTGAAATTAGCGATAGTATTTGTTCTAATGGTTGAAATAACATTATCAACAAATTCAGAACATTGAAAATATTTAATATTTTTATCGGGATGATTTATTAAAATATAATTGCCAATAGCGTGTAATAAATGAGTTTTTCCTAATCCTGAATTGCCATAAATAAAAAGGGGATTATATAATTTAGATGGACTATAGGCAATGGCTAGAGCAGCTGAATGACTTTCTTTATTACTAGGACCAACAATAAAATTTTCAAATAAATAATCACCATTGATGTTACATTCTATTTGTCGTTGGCGAAGAATAGAGTTTTGATCTTGCTCATCATTATTAGTATGATGTTCAAGTACAAAATTAATGTCTAAAATATCATCTTCATAATAAGATATAGCACTTAATATTTTTTCTTTATCTTGTTTTAATATTTGTTGAACGATTACACTTTCAGTTTCAACAACAGCAACATTATCGACAATGGAAACTAGTTTAGTTTTATTTTCATAAAAATTATTGTATACATAAACTTCTAGTGAACTATTTTCTTTTAAATAATTTATTGTTTTATTCCAAAGGCGTTCATAATAACTATCTTTTGACATATTACAACCTCTTCATACTCTATAAAGATACATAAAAATTTAATGTAATTCAAGGATAAATAAAATCTAAAAAATATTATTAACAATATGGATATTTAAAATAATTTATAATAATAGGATTTATTTTAGTTTTGCACAATAATTCACATCTTTTATTTTGTGAACAAATTTTTATTTTTTCATGTGCAAAGTTTTTTTAAAGATTTTGTGGAAAATTAAAAAAAATTAAAATAATTTTTATAATAATTAGTAACAATAAAATACTTAATAAATAAGGGTTTTTTAAACTTTTTAACATATTTTTTGTAGTGTGAAAAACTTAAATAAAAAATTTTGAATAAATTGTGAATAAAAAATTAGTGAAAATGATTTTAAAGGTTTATAATAAATTGTGAGGATAAGAAAATGGTTAAAAAAGATGAAAAATATTTTATAGAATTAAATAATCGAATAGTTAATATTGAAAACGAGGAAATGATTAGTGAATATCTCGATTTTTTTCTTAATGAATTTAGGGAACATGATGATGTTTCTTATATAGTTAGACTTAAAAATTCCTTGGAATTGTTTTTATATGTTATTAAGAAAATAGAGAAAATAAATGTAGATAATTTAATTAAAATTGTTAATTTTTGTTTTGAATTAAATTATTTTAGGGATGGTATTTATTTTAATCAAAAAATTATAAATATTGATGATAGTTATAATTTAGTGAAAAATTTAGAGAATTATGTTGATATTCCTTTTTATCATTTAACGTTTAGAGAGATTGTTGATTATTTTTGGGAGAATTTTGTTTTGATTCAAAATTCATTAATTGTAAATAATAATTATTTAGAGTTGAGATTAATTGCTGATCCAGTTTTTGAAATTATTAATTTTTTAAATAGTTATAGTATATATAGGGAAGATAATAATATAATTATTAATTTTGATTTGGATGTTATGCCTATTTTTATGCTTAATTATATATTTAGTAAAAAACCAGATAATGTTAATGATAAATTTATTTTTAAGATTAATAAAATTATTTCAAATTTGAATACTGATTATTTAGAGAATTTAAATTTTAGAATAGTTGAGAAAAATTGTGTGCTTGTGATTGAGGTTGTTTATGATGGCGATTATGAGAGAGAGATTAGAGAACAATTGTTTAATTTATGTTTTAAGTATGGTGGAGAAAATTATATAATTGATATTTTATTTGATAATAATTGTTTAAAGGATACTATAAATTTTAGTGAACTTATAGAATATTTAGATAAGAGACTTAATTTATTGGAGAATAGATGTTTTGAAAATTATGCTGTTAATAATAGTTTATATCATCGTTTAAATGGAGTTTATGGTAAGTCAAAATATCTTGCGTTTTTATGTCAGTGTGAATATGATGTTATTGTTGGGGATTTATTTAAATTTGGTGTTTATCCTTGTTATTTAATTTTTAATAATATTTCGCAATATTTGGAAATAATTGATTTAATTAAAACTTTTGAGAAAGATATTTTTGAGTATGTTGGATATGGAATTTATGGTCAAGAGTTGTTTGTTGATGTGATTGTTTA
>JAEWIH010000107.1 GCA_023387245.1 Bacillota bacterium
CTTTATAGTGCTATATATTTGATATTTATGAAGTTTTGTGTAATAGGATGTGTAATTATTGATAACATAAAAATAGACCATATTGACTACGGTCTAATATTGTAATGGTTTTATTCACTTTAGTAAAAACATATTAGTCTCAAATATATTATTACCTAAATCTCGCTTGTAAATTAAGTCTAATAAATTCTTTGCCATTTTCACTATATACTTCACCAAAATCATGCCTCGAAGTAGTTGCAGTCTCATATTTAGTATTCTTTAACAAATATTCTTGAAAATAATTTCTATTATATATATGATATGCAAGAACATTACCGGTTTTTGTAACTACAATATAGCCGCCATAACAAACAATATTGTATAATGTCCTACTCAATGGCTCTTAACAGTTCTATTTTTATTAACTTAATTAGGTGAATTCCTGTATAAAATATCTCTTGTAGTTGCTTATTTTTACATTATATATTCATTTGACAAACTATTATTATCAAATTAGCACAGCAACACAATTCTTCAATTTCAAACTCTTAGAAACTAACTTAAACCACAAATATCTATATAATTTTCACGATTACTATAATATAATATTTTATAATCAGCAATAACTACTAATTAATATTTGCCAATAAAGGTAGAGGTATTTCATTTATTACTTTTTTTATCTCATGCTCTAAATTTTTTAAATACTTGTCTGCCACATCGTGAAATAAATCTTCTTTCTAATCCTCTAATGTAAATGTTATTGTATCATTAAGTTTAACTATTTCATTCAGCAAGTCTAAAAAAAATTTTTGTGTATCTTGTGTTTTATCAGAAGATAAATTAAGTTTTAATTGAATTTCAAAATTAAAAACTAATTCAATGTTTTCATTCCTCTCAATGGTAACATTAATTATTCTCGCCATATAAATACCCTCTTTCATTAAATGCATTTGATCCGCCCTCTAAATATTCTTCACTCTCAATGATCCATTTACGAATATCTTCTTCATCCTCTATATTAACTAATTGATCGGTAAACATGCTTCCTTGATATGTATAATACTTATCATTATCAGTAATTTTCAATATACTTGTAATCGGATATGTTCTAGTAGCTATATTTGCATCATGTGTAGCAATAACTACAACTTTTCCGGACTTGCCTAGATCTCTTATTAAAGGGACGATAGTACTTTCTATATAAGTACTACTTAAATTTACTTCTGGTTCATCAATTAAAAATATTTTTTCGCTTTCCTTATTCAATAGATCATATTGAAGACTTAAAATTGCCATTTCTCCTTTAGATGGCTTGTATTCTTTATCATTTAATAAGAATTTTTTCTCATTATAAATAAAATAATTTATATCAAAAATTTGATTTACATTAATTTCATCTTTTATTTTTTTAATATGTGTATGTAAAGTTTCATTTAAAATGTTTGTCAATATCTTGTTTATTAATACTATAAAGTTCTTTGCATAAGTTTTTTTACCAAATATTTTTTTAGCTTCGAAATTATCAATATTATCAAGATTAACAAATCCTATAACATTTATTAAATTACCATCACCTTTATCACCAATCTTTCCTATAAACTCCTTAGAAATATTTTTTTGTTTTGTATTAAGAACATCTAGTATGCTTTTAGAGTTTGATAATAAATTAAACCTGTTCTTAGCAAAATTATAAAAACCTGTTTCTTTAGGAACTTCGGGTGACCCATCAGACTCTGAAGCATAAGTATCTATTTTTTTAATAGTATTATCTACTAAATAGTTTAATTTTTGAATAAACCATTCATTCAAACAATAATCATAACTATCTCTCGCTAAGGATTTTAATTTTTCTATAAAATCATCATATTTTTCAGGATTTGCATTATATAACTTAAAATTACGAAAATCCTTAATAAAAGTTATTACTTTAGTATAATCAGTATAAGTATCTTTAACTTTATCTTCATCATAAGAAAAAGTTATAGGCTGAGATATAATTTTCAATTTTTTTCTATTTTTGTTTGTAGAAAGATTTTTAATATAATTTTCATAGCTTTCTAATTTGACAGGAAGTTTGTCTGAAAATGTATTAATTTTATTAATACACTCTTCATAGCTATCTAATCCAAAATCATCCCACGAATAGCTTTGGGGAGATGATTTTGTAAGATTTGCAAACCAGTTTGTTTTATCTCCACCTTTATAGATTATAGGTATAATTCCTTTTTCATTTCTATAATATTCATTTAATGAGTCTATTATTTCAGATTTACCACTTCCTTTATCTCCGAATATTATATTCACATCATTATAAACATCAATTGAAAAAGGAAATTCTTTTCCACTATTATTACCATACACAGTTATCGTTTCATGATAATTTTTTTCAATTAGATCCTTAACAAATACTACATCCTTATCTAACAACTTCAAAAAATTGTCATATCCTTTGATTTCATATTTCAAATCAGCAAAAGTGCATTCTTCATAATTCTTCCAATTCTTAACATCTGACCCTATTACACTTTTATATCCATTAGCATTTAATACCCCAAGTGATTTAGCAGTTGATGGCTCATGCAAAACTCTCTTTTTAGAGTATGAATTAGAAAGTAATAATTCAAAATCTCTTTCGTCTAACTGATGTTCTTTAAAAAAGTGGGGGATATAAATTACTTGTAAAGGATTAAACAATTCACATAATTCAGTCACACTAATAAAATAAGTATTGGCATCTTTATTATTAATATGTCTTTCGATAATATCATTAAATTCTATTACTTTGTTTGGATTCACAATTACTAATACATGTCCTGATTTTTCGCCAAATTCTTGCACATCCAATTCAATTCCCGGCCATACATCACAAAACTCACTAACTACTTGTCTAAAATCATGATATTGATTAATATCAAAATAATTATGATTTGTGATAGCTAGAATTTTAACTTGAGACAATTTTACTTTTTCTTTAAACAAATCGATAGTTGGTTCCCTTTCTGTCCCATCACCATTTTTTACATTTTTTGTATGACAATGTAAATCCATTAACATTTTTAACACCTCTCTTTTATAATTAATACTTAAAAATCAATTGTCTTTCGCCAAAACACAATACAACCTAATTATATAAGATACGCTTCATTTTTAGAAGTTATAAATGTTAATCTAAAAGTACCCAAAAGTGTTCACGAAATAATCCCCACTTAAGTGAATGATAAGGGTACTATTTTGTTATAATTATCTCAGTTTTTGAGGAGATTTTATGACAGATTATATTT
>JAEWIH010000109.1 GCA_023387245.1 Bacillota bacterium
AAGTATCACCATGACTACGCGCCTCTTTTAATTCTTCCTTAACCTCATCACGCATCGTATGAACTAAATGATGATATTCTTTTTTTAACTCTTCTAATCCTTCTTTAGTAACAGCAATTTTATTTGACATATAAAAATCCCCCTCTTACTTAACATCTAATATACTCGAAATTTTAGCCATTAAAATATCAATCGCAACAACATTCTCCCCACCTTCAGGAATAATAATATCAGCATAACGTTTAGAAGGCTCAACAAACAAATCATGCATCACCCTAACAGTATTAGTATATTGGTTAACTACTTGATCTAAAGTACGACCTCTTTTTTTAACATCACGATTTAAACGACGAATAAATCGAATATCGGCAGGCGTATCTACAAAAACTTTAATATCCAATAAATCTCTAATTTTAGGCTCTTCTAAACAAAATAATCCCTCAATAATTAATACATCAGTAGGATTAATTAACTCTGTTTCTTCCATCCGATTATGCAACACAAAATCATATAAAGGTTTTAAAACAGTTTGTCTTTGAGACAATGATCGAATATGGGCAACTAATAAATCTATATCAAAAGCTAATGGATGATCATAATTTACCTGATAACGTTGTTCTAATTCTAAATGAGATAAATCATTATAATAATCATCCATTTTTATAATCTGAACACTAGCCCCTTCAAATCCAATTCTTAACTTATTCGCAATTGAAGTTTTACCAGAAGCACTACCACCAGCAATCCCAATAACTATCACTTTTTTCATATTAGTAAGCTCCATCTAAATATTTTTGTTTATATTTAAGATGTTGTTGATAAGTTTCAGAAAAATATGTCGTCCCATCACCCAATACATCAGTTAGAAAAAATAAATATTTTGACTCTACCGGCTTTAAAACACTTAACAAAGCATGCGCACTCGGATTAGAAACTGGTCCAATCGGTAGCCCTTTATGAATATATGTATTATATAAAGAATCAATTTTAATATTAGTCTCACACTGACGCCAATCAGTATAATCATATAGAGCATAACAAACAGTAACACTAGAACCTAAAGTCATATCTTTCTCTAAACGATTTAAAAATACAGACGCCACTAATTTTTGATCTTCTTTTTTAGAAGCCTCAAACTGAACAATCGAAGCCAAAGTATAAATTTGATGAACATTCAATTTAGAAGCATTAAACAATTGTTTATTATCATCATAAAATTTTTGGCTCCGAGACAATAAGCGCTCAGTAATTTCTTTAGTAGTAACACCTTTATCAAAGAAATATGTATCTGGATAAAAGTAGCCCTCTAATTTAACTTTTAAGTTTTTATTTAAAACAGCATCACTCAAAACACTATACTTAGAAGACATCTCTTTAACAAATGTTTCATCATTCCACAATTGAATAATAGAATCGATACTATCATTAGTAACATCACTAATAATTTTTGCATAATGTTTAGCCCACTTACCATCAATAAAAGTTAATTTTATTTGACTTAATTCAATATTTTTAACATCACCTAAATGATTTAAAATCTTTTCTAAATCCCAACTTTTATCCAATTTAAAAGTACCAGCAAAAACTTTATTATGACCGCTCAACTTAGCATGAATTTTAGCAATCAAATCATTTTTAATCAAACCCTGTGAACTTAATTTATTAATAACTTGATCAATAGTTTGACCCTTATTAACTTCAAAAAGCACTTCTTCACTAACATTACTAACACTGCCTTTCATATAATTATAACCAAAAAGCATAATTACAGCTATAACTATTAAAGACACTATAAAAACAAATAGTTTTTTCATAAGTTAATGATGACAGCCACAATCACAACCGCAGCCACAATCATCCTCCTCACACTCACAACAATCACAACCGCCCATTTCATTTTCAGCAACAAAAGTATTAAATACTTCTTCAATCATTTCCCACTCATTAGGATCAGTCACTTGTTCTAATGTACCATCTTCATGATAAATAGCTACATAAACTGGAGATTGTTCATCTTTAGGATTAAAATATAAAACATAATTTTTCTTTGTCTCATCACTCTCGAAATTAAATAATATTTCCATTTCAATCTCTTGACCTTGTTCATCAACAACAATAATTTTATCATTATCCATATAAATTTACCTCTTTTCTATTTAATACTATCTAAATAACGCTGTAAAATCTCAACCGCAGCCGCTTGATCAATAGTAGCTTTTCTCTGTTTAGACTTAACCCCCTGCCCAGCAAACATTTTTAAAGACGACAATGTCGAAAGTCTTTCATCAATCATCACTACCTCTAATTTAAAATGCACAATCAACAATTCTTTAAATTCTAAACAATATAAAGCACTATCACCAATATCATTATTCATATGCTTTGGCAAGCCTAAAATCAATTTCTTAATTTTATAATCATGAATAATTTCTGACAAAGGCTCGATTAAATATTCAAGCTCATATTTTGGGTATCTAATAGTTTTTAAAGGATGAGCCAATAATCCTAATCCATCACTCACCGCTATCCCCAAAGTAACACTACCCAAATCTAATCCTAAATAAATATCTTTCATTTTTGTTCCAAATAAGAACGCACTAATTCCTCAATAATCTCAAATCTTTCTAACTGTTGAATTTTAACCCGTGCTTGTTTATAAGAAGAAATATAAGCAGGATCATTAGTAACCAAATATCCAGCCAACTGATTTAAAGCATTATAACCTCTTTCTTCTAAAGCATCACACACTTCATTAACTACTAAACGAATATGTTGTTGCCTAAATGTTTCAGAGGAATAAGCCATAGTTTGTGTTAAATCTTTATTCTCCATTCGACCCTCCAACTATATCATATATTAATTATAACTCTTTTTAAAGAATTATTCTAAAATTTTTGTCTCAACTAGACTTAAACATTGATCTATTAAATCTAAACGTTTAAAGCCAGCTTGTGCCTGATCATTTTTACCGCCACCACGGCCATCAACTACACTACACATTTCCTTAATCATAGCATTAGCACTTATTCCAGCATCTATCCAAGCCTGACTACTAACTGCCATCATAACTGCTTTATCATTATCAACACAAATACCAAAAGCAAAAACATCTGATTTATATTGTTTAATAATATCAAACAACTCTCTAACTAAATCATTAGATAAGTTCATTTTAAAAATAACTATATTTTTATTTTTAACCTCGCGCCACTCTAAATTAGCCACTTTATCTCTTAACCCTATTTTTTCCAAATCTTTTAACTGATTTTGCAAATCATTTAATTTAGACATATTATTTTCAATAGCCGGCAATAATTTATCTCTATGATTAATATTAAGCATATTTAAACTATTATTAACTAACTCTTTGTAATTACTCATTAATTCATAAGCCCGTAAAGAAGTAATACCACTAATACGCCGCACACCAGAACCAACACTTTCTTCACTAACAATCTGATATAAACCAATTTCAGCAGTATTATTGACATGAGTTCCACCACACAATTCCATAGACGGCTCACC
>JAEWIH010000124.1 GCA_023387245.1 Bacillota bacterium
CTGCCGGTTCATTAATAATTCTTTCTACTTCTAAACCAGCAATCTTACCAGCATCTTTAGTCGCTTGTCTTTGAGCATCATTAAAATAAGCTGGTACTGTAATAACTGCTTTAGTTACTGGTTCGCCTAAATATTCTTCAGCATAGCCTTTTAAATATTGTAAAATCATTGCTGAAACTTCTTCTGGCGTATACTTTTTGCCTTCGATTTCAACTTTTTCACTAGTACCCATTAAACGTTTAATCGAAGCGATTGAATTTTTATTAGTAATTAATTGACGCTTAGCAGCATCACCTACAATTCTTTCACCATTTTTAAAAGCTACAACTGATGGAGTTGTGCGATTACCTTCGGGATTAGGAATAATTTTAACATCTTTTCCTTCCATTACCGCAACTGCCGAATTAGTTGTTCCTAAGTCAATACCTATAATTTTTGCCATATAATTTTCCTCCTCTATTCACTAACTTTAACTAAAGCTGCTCGTAAAATTCGATCTTTTAATTGATAACCTTTTTGTAATACTTCAATAACCATATCCGGTTCAATTCCATCTACATGTTCTGTCATTAATGCTTGATGTAAATTAGGATCAAATTTTTGATCAGCTGCTAATATTTCACTAACTCCTTCTTTGGCTAGTGAGTTAATAATTTGTTGATAAACCATCGAAATGCCGTTTTTCAATTGTTCATCATTACAGGTAGCTAATGCTCTTTCCAAATTATCAATTGCTGGTAATATCTCCATCGCAAACGATTGAATCCGATACTTTAAACCGTTTTCTAAATCTTTACCTACTCGTTTTTTATAATTTTCAGCATCGGCATAAGCCTTTAAATATTCATTTTTTAATTTCTCATTTTCAGCATTCAAATTAACTATTTGGCTTAGTAAATCTTTAACTTGATGCTTTAATGCTTTTTTGTCCTTACTCATTATTTATCTCATCATCTCCATATATTTTTTCAATCATATCAGATATATATTCAACTAAAGAAACAACTTTATCATATTCCATTCTCGATGGACCTAATACCATTAATGTATGTTTAGCATCTGGTAAAGAAATTTCTGAAGTTACAACTGCTACATCATCTAACCAAGCCGTTTGACTATGAGGTGAAGTTTTTAGTCGATAGTCATCATCAACATTTGCTAGATCACGCCATAATTTTGAACCTTCTAAAATGTTTAAAACGTATTTCATTTTATTTAAATCGCCAAATTCAGGCTGGTTGAGTAAATGTTGCTTACCACTAACATACATTTGTTGATTAACAAATTTTAAAAATGTATTCGCAAATGCTTCAAACAACACTTCATAATCTAAAAATGTTTGTTGTAAAATTGGCCGAATAGATTCCATTTTTTCAATTACTTCATCCATTTTCGTGCCAATTAATCGCGCTTTTAAAATATCAACATATTGACTAAGTTGTTGCACACTTGTTAAATTCAGATCAAAAATTCGACTTTGACGATGTCCGCGATCAGTTTCTAATATGACTAGAGCCTGTTCTTGGTGTAATTTCATGATTTTAATATCAGACAAAAACTGTTTTTTACCATTATCTCCTAAAACACCAGTTGTCAAATTAGTCATCTGCGATAATAAATCGACACTTTGTTTTAAAGTTTCTTCAATTGTTTGTTGCCGATTATTAAACAAGACAGTTAGCGCATTTTCAATAGCTTGATCGTTTTTATCTTCCATTAAATATTGAGTATAAAAACGATAGCCCTTAATTGAAGGTATCCGACCTGAAGAAGTATGATTTTTTTCTAATAATCCCATTTCTTCTAAAGCACTCATTTCATTGCGCACCGTTGCACTAGAATAATTCCATTTATATTTTTCAATCAAATATTTAGAACCAACTGGCTTAGCATGCACAATAAATTCATAAACAATCGCTTTAAATATATCAATTCTGCGTTGTGTAAGCATGTTCACCTCCATTAGCACTCTCTATCTTGATCTGCTATAATTATATCACTTTAATTAGCACTGTCAACCCTAGAGTGCTAATTTTTTCATTTTACTTTTTGAAAAAACCGATTATAGCTATAATATAATTATAAAAAGGAGAAATTTATGGAACTATTAACTTATTCAACGCCTAAACATATTTTGGCAGCTACTAGTGCTTCTACCAATTATGATTTAGCTATTAATAAAGAAGATAATCAAATGGGTATTTATAATCGTCAACAATTAATATCTCAATTAAATAGCACACCGCAACAATGGATTTTTGCTGGACAAAATCATACTACTAATATTAAAAAAGTTAGTAAAGAAGACGGTAATAGTGGTGTTTTTGATTTTAATAGCAGTATTAAAAATTGTGATGGACTTTATACATTTGAAAAAAATCTATACTTGGGATTTGTGCATGCTGATTGTGTTCCGATTATATTTTATGATACTAAAACTAACTTGATTGGTGTAATACATTGTGGCTGGCCCGGAACATTTAAAGAAGCGACTAAAATCATGTTAATGAAAATGATAGAAGATGAAAAAATAAATCCACTAGATATAAAGGTAATTATTGGTCCTTGTTTAGAAGTAAATTCCTGTGCTATTAAAATAGATACTAAAGACTGCCCAGCGTATCTTAGACGATATTTAACGCCTTTAAATAATGGTTTATTTCAAATTAATAATCGTGCTATGAACTATCATATGTTATTAGATGTTGGAATTTCACCTCAAAATATTAACAATTACAATTTAGATACTTATAGTAATGAAACAACATTTTTTTCTGTAATGCGTGATCAAACTTCAAAACGCAACATTACTTTTATTAGTCAAAAATAGTTTAATGGTTCTTAACTATCCTGGATGCATTGTTCCTGCTACTGTACAAGTAGATAACAAAGGTAAAAAATTACCAGCTACAGGTGTCCGTTAATTATCTGCTTTAATAGATTGAAATTATATAAAGGAAGAATATTAGTTCTTTCTTTTTTTATTTCGGAACAAATAGTAACATATGTAAAAGAAAAAGAAGCAGATTATTTCTCCACTTCTCTAATCAATCATAAGTTATTTTGGTTTTTATGTTTTTAATTAATCGAGTGACATATGACTAATTGTATATTCCTTGAACTTTATTTTTCCTTGTATCTTTTTAAAACTCTTTCTACCTGTTCTTCTAATTGCTCTCTATCGGGAATATATAAAGTGTATTTAGAAGCAAATATTTTATTGGATAAGCTACCAAGTGCATATTCGGCCTGTATACCCTCTTTATCGGTACAAAGGATAATCCCGATAGGCTCATTATCCATATCATCATTAACTTCCGCCTTGTAGTAATTAAGATACATATTAATTTGTCCAACAGCTTCTGGCATTAGCTTTCCGGTTTTTAACTCAATCAAAACATAACTCTTAAGTATTTTATTATAAAATACCATGTCAACATAATAATTGGTATTTCC
>JAEWIH010000132.1 GCA_023387245.1 Bacillota bacterium
CCGCTATTTTTTCAGAAAATTTAACTTTATAAAATAAATCTAATCCGACATTTAAAATAGCAGAACTTAAATTAAAAAATAAAATTAATAAGACTGAAAAAAATAACCAATCAATCTCAAAAGAACCATTTTTTATATGATTAATAACATCTTTTAAAATTAATGGTTGGATTAATGATAATGATATGACAATAAATTCAAAAATTATAACAAATAATAATAAAAGCTTTTTTTGTTTAAATTTTGCTAAAAGCATAAACCTCCTATTTATTAAATCTCTTTATGACAATATTACTAATAAAACCTGTTAAATATCCTGCAACGATAGAAACAAATAATGGTATTGGTAACCAATAAATCATCATAATATTTTTAGTTAAAAATATTAAAGCAATAATTTGGCCAATAGTATGAAAATATGCTGAACCTATTGAAATGCCAACAGGAGTAAATTTATTTAATTTATAAGCAATAGTTGTAAATAAAGTAGATAAAATCATCCCTGCTAAACTCATCCAAAAACCTATCCCAAAAATAATTCCTCTTAAAATAGATGCTAAAATAACTCGTAATAAATTAATATTCCACATCTCTTTTTGACCAAAAATATATAAAGCAATCAAGCCAATAGAATTAGCTACCCCAAACTTAACGCCAGGTATTCCTGAAATAAAATAAGCTGGTTCTAAAATATTAATTAAAATACTCATTGCTAATAGCATTGTCAATTGTGTAATTGTTCTAGTTTTCATCGAATTTTAACATCCTCCAATCGGTTGCTTGGAGCTTCTACACCTTCAATATGAATATAAACACCATTAGGTAAACAGACAATTAATGTATTTACCCTACTTTGCCAGCTCATAATTGAACAATAATGTAGCGGCGAAATTTCTTCTTTAATCCGAACTCTTCCACCTTTAATCTCGATAACAATATCACCTAAATCACCTTTTACTGTATGTTGTTGATCAACATTCATATCATAACGAGCAATTTCTTGATCATATTTATATACAACAGCTTCCAAACGATTAAAGTTCATAAAAGAATAAGTAACTATAAATAAACAAACTGTAATTAATAACAAAACTAAAGATAATACTTTATCAAATTTATTCATGATATTGCCTATAATTTATTATTAAGATCCAATTGTTCAAAGTGATCAATATTACCAATAGCTACTACAATTTGTTTATCTTTAAATCTAAAATCTGCATCCAAAGATAAATTTAATTTATGATTTTTACTATCTCGATAACCAATAACATTAATATTATAATTACGTCTAACATCTAACTCAACTAGCGACTTATTTAGCCAAGAATTAGGAACTAAAAATTCAATAATCGCATTTTCTTCGTCTAAATCAATTGCATCTACGATTTTATTACGCATTAAATCACGAGCAATTTTTTCACCCATTTCTCTTTCTGGTCTAACAATCCGATTACAACCTAATTGATTAAAAATATTCATATAAGTTTTATTTCTAGCTTTAACAATAATATTATCAACTCCTAGTTGTTTAACATTTAAAATAGCTAAAATTGTAGCTTCTAAATTAGAACCAGTAGAAATAATCACAGTATCACAATTATCAAGACCTAAATTTTTTAACGTATCAAAATCAGTAATATCTCCTTGAGCACAAGTAGTTACATATTCTTCAATACGATGAACATTTTTTATATCTAAATCTATTGCAATAACATCACAATCATAATTTGCTAAAGTTTTACAAACAGATGATCCAAATATACCTAATCCTAAAATACCAATTGTTTTTTGTTTCATATTTAAACCTCCACTATCCAATAATAAAACGTCCATCCGGATAAACTATTTCATTACTATTTTTTTCTTTAATTTTTATAGATAATATTACTGTCATTGGCCCAATACGTCCAAAAAACATTAATAACATAATAACCATTTTAGATGCTATCGATAATAATGGTGTTAAATTCATTGATACACCAACAGTACCTAGAGCTGAAGTTGCTTCAAAGATTAAAGCTAATAAGGAAACATTTGGTTCAAATATAACTAATAAACCAATACCAATACTTAAAACAAATAAAAACATAACTAAAATTACTAATGCTTTATTAATTAATGTTATTGGTATTCGATGGCGATCATAATTAATACTTGAATTTTGTTTAAACTCATTAACAATTAAGAAAAATACTAAAGCGATTGTAACAGTTTTAATACCACCAGCTGTTCCTCCAGGACTACCACCAATCATCATCAAAACAATATAAAATAAATTTGTGATTGGATTCATTAAAGTATAATCTACCGTTGAAAAACCGGCTGTACGCATTGTTGTTGATTGAAAAAAGGCGATCATAATTTTATCAAATAAATTATATTGCCCTAAAGTGGCCATATTATTATACTCAAATATAACACCTAATACTGTTCCAATAAATAATAAAATTATTGTAGCTTTAATAGCTAATTTAGTATGGGGTTTTAATTTTTTAAAAAAACTCCTAAATGATAAATGGCCATTTTTAATTAAAGAATATCGAGATTTAGTAACATCAAACCAAACAGAAAATCCGATACCGCCTAAAATAATTAAAATCGATATAACAATATTGACTAATGGATTAGTAACGAAATGATGTAATGAATTTATACCAAATGGATCAAAACCAGCATTACAAAATGCGGAAACAGAAATAAATAAACTAGACCCTATTCCATCAATTAAACCATATCTAGGAATAAAATCAATCATTAATAGTAAAGAACCGACCAATTCGATAATTGCGGTATATTTAATAATATTTTTAATATAATAGCTAAAATCACTAACACTTTCTTTATTTAATGATTCAGAAATAGCTTTTTGATAACTGTAACGAATTTTTTTACCAGCACCTAATAACAATGAAACAATAATCGTCATTAGACCTAAACCACCTATTTGAATTAATATTACGGTAAAAAACTTACCAATAGTTGAATATGTAGCATAAACAGGGACACTAAATAGCCCAGTAACACAAACCATCGAAACACAATTAAACAAATGATCAAATATTGTAGCTTTACTAGTACTTAAATTAGAAATAGGTAATGATAATAAAAAAGTACCTATAATGATTACAGTTAAAAAACTTATAACTATTTTTTGAGAAATACTTAATTTTTTAAACAAAATCATATACTAACCCTTTAACATAATATTAATATCTTTAATTAAATCTATTAAATCAAAATTATTAAATTGTTCAATTTCTCCACGATCAGCACATTCATTTAAATGACCATCTATCGGTAATTCTAACAATTTATCAACTCCATAGTTTTCTAAATTAATATCTTGAATCGATTTAAATGGATATGTTATATGATCACAGCATTCACATTTAAAATAAGCCATATTTTCAATAATGCCTAATATTGGTACATTCATTTTAAATGCCATATTAACTGCTTTAGAAACAATCATATTGACTAAATCCGAAGGTGTAGTAACTAATACTATCCCATCTAGTGGTAATGATTGATATAAAGTTAAAGCTACTTCACCAGTACCAGGTGGCATATCAATAAATAAAAAATCCAATTCTTGCCAATCAACTTTTCCATAAAACTCTTTAATCGCATTTACTACTAACGGACCTCTCCATAATATTGGAGTATCTTCGCTATCTACCATCATATTAGAAGAAATAATTTTAATATGATTTTTAGAAACTGCAGGTAAAATTTTATTATCGACCATCGTCGCAAATTCACTTACTCCAAACATTCTAGCTATCGAAGGACCAGTAATATCGGCATCCATGATACCGACTTTATAACCTAATTTATTAGCTGCTATTGCCAATAAAGAGGTAGAAACCGACTTACCTACACCCCCTTTACCGCTACCGCAAGCAATAATATACTTAATTTTATTAGTTGCTAATGTTTTAACCATAAATGGATTAAAACGTGCTTCTTCCTGCTTATTCATAAAAATATAACCTCTTCCATATACTTATAAATTATACATCAAAATAGATTAAAATAATATTTTTTTTCATAATATAAAAGGAGATATAATAATCTCCTAGTTTAGATCATTTTAGTGTGTGAATCTTTAAATTCTTTTACTCTTTGATTATAAGCTAAAACTAATTTGTCAAATAAATATAAATCAAAATTACTGTTTTTTAATTGAAATAAATTTTTTAAAAAATAAGGATTCATTATTAAAAAAGGTCCCATTAAATTAGTTAAATAAAAATTATTATATTTAAAGCCTTCATATTTAGAAGTTAAATCATTACCATGGCCTCTATCAGTTCTAATCCAGTTATATTGATCATCAATATTATATAATAATCCAAATTGTGATTTAAAACCAACATATTCCAGTTCATCATCATGTCCTAAAAATAAACAATTATGGCGAGTAGAAAAATCAATCTTTGTATAATAATCAAAAATATTTAGACATAATATTTTATTAGTGCCATCATCAATATAACGCCCAAAATAATCTCCACCATTACCAACACATAAAAATATTGTTCCTTTATTAATTAATTCTAAAATTCTTTTACGATAACTCATTAAAACATTTAAAACATATTTTTGTTTAATTTCGCTCGTTGGTCCGATATAAATCAAATCAATATCTTCAGTAACAAATTTTGGCTGTTTAGTATAATTAGTAAAATAACAATTATCTTTTAATAATAATTTTAAAATTTTTCCATTCCATAATTCTCCATATAAATTAATAATATCCGGAAATAAAATTTCAGCTTTCATTTTTATTCATCCTCAATCTAATTTGTTCAATATTATAATCAGCAAATGACTGATTATGAATATCAAATAATAAATAAACACGCTCAATCGAGTTAAAATCAATACCTTCATGACATTGTAGTGGATTTCGATATAATAATATTTTATTACTATCAATTCCTGCTAATTCACATCTAACTTGATAATCTAAAATTCTTTTTCCACCAACAATCACTTTATCAATACATTCATGACATAACAATTCAAAATCAACTTCATATAACCAGCCTATTGATTCACTAATATGATTATTAGAATCATCATAATTACCTTTAGTAATAAATCCTGTTTCTGATTGAACTAATATAATACAACATTTTTTATTTTCTTGAATAATATATTCAAAAACTCGAGAAGTAGCTATTGGATTTAGTCCTTTTGCTAGAGAGGAAATTATTGTCAAATTACCAACATTTACAACATTTAATCGTGAGCTAACAATTTTTAATTGAGAAAAATTTTTGATAATCAATTCTGGATTAATTTTTAATTCCATTAATAAAGAAAAAACAGCCAATTGATTATACAAATCAATTTCTCTTAAAGAAATAGCTGGAAGCTGATAATTAATATCATGATGTTTGATAATAATAGTATTTTTAAAATAATCAATATCTAATAGTTCAAAATCGCCATCAAATGATTTAAAACCACATCCAGAACAATGATATCTACCAATGTGATGATAACGGCGATAATCAACATTTAAAAGACAATTACAATTTGGACATTCTACGACATCTACAACATTGCTCACATATTCAAAACGTGGTATTTCTTTTTTGAAAGAAAAATAAATTCTTTTGTTATTTGGTTTGATTTTACAGCTTAATAAATCATCAGCATTAATAATTAGAGTAGTATTATCAGGAATCGATTTATTTAAAATGCTGATAATATAGTCTGGATGAGCATTTCTTGAATAAGAGTCTCTAAAAATATTAGTAATTACTAAATAATTAGGAACTAGTTTAGTAAAAATATGTTTCGATGATTTTTCGTCAACTTCCATAATTACATAATCATGATCGATTTGTTGTTTTTTACAATTAACTAATAATAATGTAGCAATACCTGATTCAATATTAGAACCTAAGCTATTATTAATAACTTTATAATTAGCACTTTTTAAAAAATCATATATTAAATTACTAGTAGATGTTTTACCATTAGTTCCAGTAACAGCAACAACACAAGCATTAATTTTTATTTTTTTAAGATAGTTTTTATCAATAAATAATGCTACTGTTCCTGGTAAACATGTCGCATTTTTACCTAAAATTTTTAGTATAAGATAAACTAATTTACCACAAAAATGTGCTAATAAAAATCGCATAAAATCACCTATTATATATATGACCAATTATCTTAATCATTATATCATAAATTAAAAAAGTTTATTATCATAAATTAAAAAGATTAATTTCTTTTTAGGAAATTAATCTCTAAATATAATCGATTACTAATTAAAAGTCATATCCATAGTAAATGGTATGTGGTTGTAATGTTTGACCACACAAAGCATGTAATTCAGTTACAGTAACAAAACGATACCCTTGTTGTTGTAACCTAGGAATAATGGTTTCAATAGCATCATAAGAAGATTTATATAATGAGTGGAATAATAATATTGCGCCATCATGAACTTCTCTCATAACTTTATCTACTATTTTATTAGTATCTGGGCGTAATTTCCAATCTTCTGAATCTACATTCCAATAAATAATTGGCATATTTAAATGTTGTCTAACAGCATTATTAACACCCCCATATGGCGGTCTAATAAATGTAGGTTCTTTTCCAGTCGCCTTTAAGATTGCTTGAGTAGTTTTAGAAACTTCTTCATCCATCTTAGCAGTACTAATTTTTCTTAAATCAGGATGAGTATATGTGTGATTACCGATTTCATGTCCAGCATCAAACACTCTTTTAACAACACCAGGATTGGCATCAATATTTTGACCGATATAAAAGAATGTAGCTTTAATATTATATTTGTTAAATAAAGCAATAAAATCATCTTCATATCGTCCTGGACCATCATCTAATGTTAAAGCAATTAATTTTTCACTCACTTGCTTAGCAACTGGCTTGGGTTTTGGTGGTGTTTTAGTTTTTAATTCATTATTTTCTAATGTATATTTCAACATACTTTCAACAACATTGCGATTTAGAGTAACATCTTCATAAGTATTAGTATTGCTAGAATTTAAATAAAAAATCACTTTTTGATCATTATATGCAACATTAGCAACTGCATCATTAATTTTTGTTTTAAATTCTTCTATATAAGCTTTGTTTTTTTCATTAACAACTTTACTAAATTCAGTATTTAAATCAACAATATTATCAAAAAATAAGCTTCTTCCATCTAAAAATTTATTATTTACTTTATCATACAACTGTGATTTAGCACGTAATTTATCATTCGAAGTTTTGGCTGATAAAACAATAAAATCATAGTTATTACCAAGTGGAACAATATCATAATTGACAGTTATAACTCGATAATTTTGGACGTTTACATTAGGATCTAAATTCATACCACCAGCAATTTGATTAATATCACTAATGAAATTATCATAATAATTATTAATTACATCACTAGTAGTTTTAGGCCTATTCAATTGTAAAAAATATCCTTTATTTTGTTCTAATTTAAAATCATTTTCATATTGATCATATTTATTTTGTTGCATTACTGTAATTGAATTAATATAATTTTTTTCATTCAATTTATTAATCCAATTAAGTCCGAACATTAATAAGACTGGAATTAGTACTAACAGTCCTAAAACAAGTAAGACTCTATCGTAACGAATTCTTCTATTTTTTGGTTTTGAATAATACATACTCAGTTACCTCCGCCTAACAATTATATATCTATCACATATAATAATCAATGATAACTCTCAAAAATTTTTTTTGCTACATCAATATGATAATCAATTAACCATTTAGGACTTAAAACTTTTATATTCATACTATATGTAGAAACAAATCCTTGAATACTTTTTTTATTATAAAATAAACCTTCAAATATAAATTGATTATCACTAATCGAAATAATTTTTTGATTATCACTAATAACTATTTCTTTTAAATAATTAGCATCTGTTATTAATAATCTAACTAAAAATTCTTTATCTATTTTAAATCCGTGTTGGTTAATAAAGGAATCAATATTTACACTTTGGAGATGATAAGTTTGATCTAGATGATTAATATTTTGAATTCGATCTAATTTATAAACTCTAGCATTAGATTCAAATTTTTTAATTGCGATCATATACCAACTATTATCAACAACAAATAAATAATATGGTTCTAAAACATAATTATTAATTTTATTTTTATCTATATTCAAATATTTTATTTCCACTCTCTGTCTTTTTATAATCGCATTATTTAAAATATTTATATACATATTCAATAAATTACTATCCATCGCATTATGATTTTTTATAACATAAGTTATATCCGACACATCCTTTTTATCATTAGCGATAATTTTTTGATATCCACTAAAAAAATCACTATTTAAAAAAGGATTTTTTAAGCTTACTAAATATGAAAAGGCATTTTTTAATGCATTTAACTGATTACTATCCAAATTAGGAAAAGGAAAAAAAGAACTATCAATTAATTCATATCCGCCATATCTACCATTATATTCACAAATATTATAACCAACTAATTGGAGCTGGTTTTTTAATCTTTGAACCATTTTAGTAGATATACTAAGTCGATTTGCTAGTTCTTTTTTAGAAATTCTTTTACAAGTTTTTAAAATTAATAATAATTCAATTGCTATACTAATATTATTCATAAAATAGATCTAAATTTATGATAATTTATTATCGGATTAAATAGATTGAAATGGTTAGTATCATAAAATATTTGACCAAGTCTTCCAATACTTAAATATGGAAACTCAACATTAATTTCTAATTTAGCACGAGGATTAACAATTTCACCATCAATAAAATCCCATGTTATAAAGTGATTTGTAAATGACTGCTGAAATTCAACCTTAAAATCTAAATGATATTTATAAGAAAATTC